>JAFVFO010000033.1 GCA_017475485.1 Candidatus Gastranaerophilales bacterium
ATAGTTATTCTTTTGATGTTTGTTTTTCAAAATAATATCTTCGTACGCCCTGAACAATTGGAGAAAAAACATAGGGAAATCCTTGATGATATCAAAGAAAAATATGTAGAAATTAATGCCTATAAGGAATTTCAAAACCATATCTATTCAAAGTTGGATGAAATTAAAGAGATATTAATGTGTTACAATAGTGAGTCTTAAAAATGGGCAAAAAAAATGTTTGGCTTATTAGTCAAACATTTATAAACACGAGGATATCAAGAGAGAGAGTAAAAATACCTTTTTATTTTCCCCGATTATATTAATATTACTTTATTATTACCTACTTAATTTTTTTATTTCCCTTACATCTATATAAAAAATTTTTAAATTTAGTAATTGCTTTTTAGTATATACTTTTTGTAATATTACTTAACAAACATGTCAATTTTTGTTTTTTTACTACAATATCAGTATGTACGGGGCTTTTAAATCTTTATTTTTTAAAGTTTTTTTCTATATAACGTTATTTTTATTAACGTATTCCTTCTGTGTAAAGTTTAATGTTTTAGATTATGACCTTTGGGCGCGCTTAATTCAAGGGTGGCATGTTGTTGTTCATCATAGCGTCATGTACCAAGATATTGTTTCATATACAAATACCCATGTTTGGTATGACCCTGAATGGCTTTCAAGCGCTTTTATTTATATGATTGCACACAAGTTCCATGGCGCAGGTTTAACGCTTTTAAAGGTGTTTTTACTTTACGCTTTTTTTATTTCTATAATAATTTCACTTAAATCTTTAATTAAATCTAAGGAATCACCGTATAATACAGCCTATTTTGTTTTTTTGCTTGCACTTTTGGTGCAGTCGTCAATTGCAACATATACCGTAAGATGTCAGCTTATTACATTTATATTTTTTGCAGTTTGGATATATTTGCTTGAACTTGTAAGAAAAGGACATGACACAATTTTATATTTTCTGCCTTTTATTATGCTTTTGTGGCTAAATCTGCATGGCGGGTGTATCGCGGGTGTCGGAATATTGGTGTTATATGCAATAGGTGAATTTTTAAATAAGAAACCGTTTAAAAAATATTTAATAACATTGTTTTTTGTGGGGTTGGTATTTTTTATTAATCCATGGGGAATTCAATATGTAAAATTTATGTTTGAAAGCTCTTATCTTGACCGCTCTTGGATTGCAGAATGGCAGTCGCCTTTTGTGAAAGGAAGTAATTTTTTATACAAAATCTCCTTAATAGCTTTATTTTTCTGCTATATTTTTAAAATAATTAAAAACAAAATTAATATAATGAGCATTGATAAAACAAAATTAATCGTTTTATTAATGCTCATTTTTTTATCTGCAAAATATATTAAGCACATAGGGTTGTATAGTGCAGGTATAAGCATTTTCATGTATGAAGATTTTTATTATTGCTATCATTATTTTATGGAAAAAATAAGAATTTATCTTCAAATAGAAAAAAGTAATATTCCAAAAATAAGTTTTGTAAGAAACATTTTTCTTTACGGATTAATTTATCTTTATTGTACTGTTACCATATTTTTGTATCCGTTAAATGTTTCGTATTATTCTCTTACGGCACAGTCTTTTCCGCTTAAAGCAATTGATTTTATGCTTGAAAATAATATTAAAGGTAATATATTTGCGCCATTTTATTTATCCTCATATATTGCATATAAAGGCTATCCTAATTTGAAAATTTATATGGATGGCAGGCAGGAGCAGGTCTATTATTCTGATATTTTTGATAAAGAAATGTTTTTTATGGATAAAATAGGTAAAAAATATTTGAATGTTCTTAGTGAATATAACCATGATATAATTCTGCTTGATAAGACATTTAAAGTTGTGAAAGATATCGAAACACTGGATAGCTGGCGAAAAATATATGATGATGAATTTTATGTTGTTTTTGTAAAAAAAGAATTAGTTAAATTTAAGTATAATAAGACATCAAAAAGTGAAGATGAAATATTAAATACACTTTTTAATTCGTCTTTTCAATAAGGAAAATAATGAAATTTTTAATAATAATACCTACATACAATGAAGCACAGAACATTCAAAAACTCATTCCCGTAATATTTGCCAAATTAAAAGGGGTTAGTTTTTCAATCCTTGTTGTTGATGATTCATCAACCGACGGAACTGTTGATATTGTTAAGGGTTTGAATTATGAAAATGTTCATATTCTTTCGCGCCCTTCTAAGCAGGGGCTTGCAACAGCCTATATTCAGGGCATGAAGTACGGTATTAAAGAAGGTTTTGACGCTTTTATAGAATTTGATGCTGATTTTTCGCATGACCCTGAGTATTTGCCTTTAATGACTGAATATTTATCCGAACATGATGTTGTAATTGGCTCAAGGAATATAAAAGGCGGCGGTGTTGTCGGCTGGAGTTTTTTGAGAAACCTTATTTCAAAAGGCGGTTCGATATATTCAAGAATTGTTCTTAATTGTCCAATAAAAGATTTAACCGGCGGTTTTAACGGCTGGAAAAAAGAAATAATAGAAAAAATTAATCTGGACAGTATAATTTCTAAAGGATACTGCTTCCAAATTGAAATGAAATATAGGGCTTATCAAAGTAAAGCCGATATTATTGAATTTCCTATTATATTTAAAGATAGAATATATGGCGAATCTAAAATGGATAAATCCATTTTTTTGGAAGCTCTGTTCAACATAATAAAACTCAAAATAAAGATGATTAAGGCAGGTTTTAATGCTCGACAAAATTGAAAAATCCAAAACATTTAATATTATTTTTTTTATTGCAATTTTTGCCTTGTGTTTGGCACTTTGCGTTAAAAATTCTTCCGTTGATTTTGATTTTTGGTCAAGATTAATTATGGGTTCTCATGTTGTGCATACAGGAAAACCTATGCTTGTTGATGTTGTTTCTTATACACCGACACATTATTGGTATGACCATGAATGGCTTTCAAGTGCACTTTATTACCTTATAATTACAAAATTTTCAGGCACCGGAATTGTTGTTTTAAAATCCGTCACGGTTTTTATTACAATTTTATTAATTCATTTAATTATAAGCTATAGGGCCGGTTCTTTCAGTTATAAATATAAATATTTTTATATTTTATTAATTATTTCTATTCTTACAATTTTTAACTTCTTTGATAGGGCGCGCTGTCAGGATTTTACTTATGTATTTTACCTGACTTATATTTTAATTTTAGAGCACCAGAGAAAAAACACATCTTCAAAAATAATTTATTTAACACCTCTTTTAATGCTTTTGTGGCTAAATTGCCATGGGGCAAGCGTATTTGGCTTATGTATGCTTGTAATTTATGCAATAGGTGAATTTCTTAACGCAAAACCCTTTAAGCATTATTTGTTCGCTCTTGTTCCTAACTTATTGGTATATTTTATAAACCCTTGGGGCGTAGAATTTGTTAAATTTATGGTTTTTGCAACATCTTCTGTTGACAGAAGCTATATTGGCGAATGGCAGTCTCCCTTTCATTTGAGAAATGAGTTTAAAAACCAATCTGTTATTGCTTTTATATTAATTTTTGCTCTTTATTTTTATAACCTTATAAAAAATAAAATTAATTTTAAAACAATTGACTATACTAAGCTCTTTATGCTTATTTTTGCTTTTATTCCGGCACTTTTATATATAAAATTCAGAACCACTTTACTTATTACGGTTTTTGTTTTTATGTATGAAGATATTAAAAAATTTCTTGACGATTGTCTTTTGAAGATAAAATTCAAATTCCCCTTGGGAGTGGTAAGTTTTGCAATTTATATAATCACATCAATATATTTATTTTTGAATTTTTCAATTACAAATAATTGGTACTTAAATGCCTCAAGAGAACTGCCTTTAAAGTGTATGCAGTTTTTATGCGATAATAATATAAAAGGAAATGTATTTGCCCCTTTTAACTTTGGCGGATTTATTGCCTATAAGCATGCTCCCGACTTTAAAATATTTTTAGACGGAAGGCAAGAGCAGGTTTATGATTATGAAATATCTGTTAAACACATGGACTTGCTAAACCTTGAATATTTTGAAGCGCCGGAAATATTTAATGAACATCCGACAGATATTATAATAATGCAAGATTTTTGGCGGTTTAATCAATTTTTGGACAATCAAAATTACTTCAAAAAAGTGTATCAAGAAGGAACTTTTAGTGTATATCTGGCACCTGCAGCTCAGAAATTCAGCTACACTTATCCTGTTTCTGCAGTTGATTATACAATTGATAAATTTTTTAAATCAAAATCTTTTTAGGATAGTTTTTTAATTGTTTCTTTGATTAAATTAATTTCCTTTTCAAGCTCGTCTTTTTGGGTTTTTGCTTTTTCAACAACTTCTTTAGGCGCGCCTTGAACAAAGTTTTGATTTTTTAATCTTGCCTGAATTGAATTTAATTCTTTTTCAAGTTTGTCCATTTTCTTTTGCTGACGGGCGATTTCTTGATTTAAGTCAATTAATCCGGCCAAAGGAATTGTAATTTTTGTATCATTTACGGTGCAAAATGCTGATTTTTCAGCGGCAGGATTTGTTTCAAACTTAACAGAATTAACTTTTGCAAGTCTTTCTAAGTATGGAATAATTTGAGAATATAATTCTTTATTTTTATCAATGATAATATCAATTTTTGCGCCTAAGGGAACATTAAATTCTGCTCTGACATTTCTTAGGGCCGAAATTGTTTCAAAAACAGTTTCCATTTTAACCGCGTCATCATTATAATCAAATTTCTTATCGTATTGCGGGTATTGAGTATTCAAAATGCCTATAGTATCTTTTTTAACAGGCATTTTCTGCCAAATAGCTTCTGTTATGTGCGGCATTATAGGATGAAGCAATCTTAAAAAGTTTTCTAATACATAAACCAAGACTGCTTCATTTTTTTCAATTTTTGATAATTCAACATACCAATCGCAGTATTTGCTTCTGAAAAAGTCATACAAAATTGTTGCTACTTCACCTATTCTATAGTTTTCAAGGTTTTCATTAACCGTTTTTGCACATTTGTTAAATTCATTTAAAATCCATTTATCGGCTATTGTATATTTTTCGGGTTCTAATTTTAATTCATCTTTAGATTTAGATATATTCATTAAAACAAACCTTGAAGCATTCCAAATTTTGTTTGCAAAGTTTCTGCCAAACTCAAACTTTTCATCACTAATTTTAATATCCTGACCGCCATAGGTGCAAAGATATGTTAAAGTGAAGCGAAGTGCGTCGCAACCGTATTTTTCGATTAAATCAACAGGGTCAATTGTATTTCCTTTTGATTTAGACATTTTTTGCCCATGTTCATCTCTTATAAGTCCATGGATATATACCGTTGAAAATGGCGGTTGTTTTGTGAATTCAAGCCCCATTGTAATCATTCTTGCAACCCAGAAGAATATGATATCAAAACCTGTTACAAGTGTTGTTGTAGGGTAGAATTTTTTAAAATCGGGATGACTTGTATCCGGCCAGCCCATTGTTTCAAAAGGCCATAAGCCTGATGAAAACCAAGTATCCAAAACATCTTTATCTTGCGTATAGTTATTCGGGTCAGGATTTTCCAATGCTACAACCATTTCACCCGTTTTATTGTGGTAATATGCAGGAATTTGATGACCCCACCACAATTGGCGCGAAATACACCAATCGCGGATGTTTTCCATCCACATTAAATAATTCTTTTCCCAACGTTCCGGAATAAATTTAATCTTGCCTGTTTTAACTGCTTCTATAGCAGGTTCTGCCAAGGGTTTCATTTTAACAAACCATTGACGCGACAAAAGAGGCTCAATAGTGGTATTACATCTTTGGCATTTGCCGACATTATGAACATGTTGAGTAACTCTGACTAATACTTGGTTGCTCTCAAGCATTTCAACGGTTTTTTTGCGGGCTTCTTCGCGGGTTAAGCCCTGTAATTGCGGCGGTACATATTCGTTATTCATCATACAGCCTTTTTCATCAATTACTTTTATTTGAGGAAGATTATGGCGAATTCCGACTTCAAAGTCATTAGGGTCATGTGCCGGTGTAATTTTAAGAGCACCCGTACCAAAAGATTTATCAACATAATCATCGCCGATAATTGGTATTACTCTGCCCGTTAGAGGCATTACGCAGGATTTGCCTATTAAATCTTTATATTTATAGTCTTTTGGATTAACCGCTATTGCAACATCACCAAACATTGTTTCAGGGCGGGTTGTAGCAATAACTATTGCGCCCATTTCATCTTTAAGTGCATAAGAAATTTCCCACAGATGTCCGTCTTCCGTTTCATAGTTTGTTTCAACGTCAGATATCGCGCTTTGACATCTCGGACACCAGTTTACAATGTAATTTCCTTTATAAATTAAACCTTTATTATATAGGTCAACAAAAACTTTTTTAACTGCATTAGAACAGCCTTCATCAAGCGTAAAACGACGACGGGACATATCAAAAGAAGCGCCCAGTAATTTACACTGTTCAAGTATTCTGTCTTTATGCTTATTGGCCCAATCCCAAGTTAATTCAAGGAATTTTTCTCTGCCTAAGTCATGGCGGGATTTTCCTTCACGCGCTAGATTTTTTTCAATAACATTTTGCGTTGCAATACCTGCATGGTCGCACCCCGGCATCCATAATACTTCTTTTTGAAGCATTCTGTTGTATCTTACAAGAATATCTTGCAAGGTTTCATCAAGCGCATGACCCATGTGTAAAACACCGGTTACATTTGGCGGAGGAATAACGATTGAATAAGCAGGTTTGGATGATTTAGCGTCTGCCTTAAAACAGTTATTATCTTCCCAAAACTTATAAATTTCGTTTTCAGTTTCTCTTGCATTATATGTTGTTGAAAGTTCGGTATTAGACATAAATTTTTCCTTAATAATCTATAAATAAAATTTATCACAAAAGTATTAGCCGATAAAGATATTATTATTTTACTTATAATTACATAAAATATTTTAGTGAAAATTATTCGTTTAATACTAATATTTATTTTCCTTTTTAAATCTGCTTTTGCAGATGAGCTTTTTGATGCGGAAATTAATCTTGTTAAAAATGCATGCAAAAATAACGATTTTTCTTCAAAATATCTTGATAATTTGGATATTGAAAAATTTATTAAAGATGAAATAGAAAACGAATATGTTTTCATTAGTCTTGACGAATGCCTTGATATTGCCCTTAAAAATAACTTTAATATTCAAATATCTAACCATGATTATAAATACTATAATTATGATTATCAAAATGCACTAACAAAATTTTTACCCATTTTTTCGGTCAATTCTTACATTACAGACTACCATGGACAAATATTAATCGGGGATGTTTTATCTGATAATTTGCATGAAACCGCTATTTCGGTCAGTTTTGAGGCAAGACATCTGCTGACGGAAGGCGGGAAACAAATTTTTGAAGCCAGAGCAAAAAAATATTTTGCAAAATCAAGGAAACACAATTATAACTACACAAAATCTCAAGTAATGTATTTAACCGTAAAATATTATTATGAACTTTTGCTTGCAAAAATTAACATAGAAATTTATTTAAGAAATTTAATTGAAAGAAACGCCCAGCTGACGCTTGCAACTAATCTTAAGACAGTAGGCTTCGGCAGCCAATTTGATGTTATACGTTCTAAAACAGAATCTGCACAGGCGCAAATTAATCTTATCAAATCCTTAAATGAATTCAGATTAGCGCAATCACAGCTTGCAAATTTATTGGGTATAAAAGTAGATACCGCCTTAATGCCTTTTGAGCGAACCGTTGAACCGTTTAATTTGGTTGATAATACCCAAAATGTTAATTATTTTTTTGAACTTGCACTTAAAAATCGTGAAGATTTAAAAAATTATAAAAATTTAATAAAATATAACAGGCAAATTAAAAACGTTTATTATACAGAATTTATTCCAAAACCTTATATAACTTTCCATGAAGAAATGCAAGGCACAATTGATCATCAAATAAAACCTAACTACCAGCTTGGTGCTTATATTGATTGGATGCCGGGTGAGAATATGGCGCTTGGTACTGTTGCTAAATTAAAAGCTCAAAGGCAGAAAATAAAACAATCAATTTTGGAATTTCAAAATAAATTGCGCTCAATACAAGAAGATATAATAAATGCTTATTCAACTTCTTATTTTAACAAAAAGCAAATGGAAACCGCCAAAAAAAGAGTTGACTATGCCCTTGAAAGTATCCAGCTTGCAATGTTTCGTTTTAATAACGGGCAGGGCATTTTGTTGGATGTTATTGAAGCGCAAAGCGAAATGACATTAGCGCGTGTTGAATATGTCAACGCAATAATTCGTTATAATATTTCTCAAACCGAGCTTTTGTATAATGCAGGTACTATTGATAAGGAAAAACTGGTTCAAAATTATAAACCGTAAAAATCATTCTTTGGTTTAACTTGTAAAAAATATATTTTTTATCTATACTAATTTAAGTACTTTAATTAAGGAGATAAATAAATGAAAGTTACTATCGAAGAAGGTTGCATTGCATGCGGTGCTTGTGAATCATTCTGCTCAGATGTATTTAAAGTTGAAGATGTTGCAACTGCTGATAATTCAAAAGTTGCAGGTAATGAATCTGCTGTTAAAGATGCTGCTGATTCTTGCCCTGTAAGCGTTATTTCAGTTACTGAATAATTATTCAATATAATAAAAGCGCTTCTTTTTTAGAAGCGCTTTTTTATTGCTCGTTTTGTAATTTTTCCGTTTTCTTTTCCTGATGTTTTATATATGCGTTTGAGATTGTTCTTGCCGTTATCGAAGCTACTTGACCTAATATAAGCGCAAATGCAAGGGCGGGCGCACCGCTGATTGCTTTAACGGTTGCAATTGTAGTTGTTGTAAGAGCCGTTATTAAAGGTATTCCAAGATTAATTATAACAGAACGCTTTTCTTCTTTGGTATCAGATGTTGCAACAACGGCGCTCAGTGAACCTATGGATATCAATTGAGTTAAAAGGTCTGTCGGAGCTGAGCCTATACATATATCCCTTGCTTTTGCCACAAGTGTTTCCGACAAATTACTTTTGTAATTATTGAATTCTTCGATATCCGCAATTAACTTTTCGCTTGCGCCTTCCGGTATTTCAATTTTTGAAGCAGCGTCAAGCGCAATATCTTGTATTTTTGTATCGGCTATATTTCCGCCGGATACCGTTTTTAAGATATCTTTATTTATAAGATTATCTGTTACGCGGTTCCCTTTTTGATGTAATCTTTCATTCAATTGTTCAACAATCGAATAGTACCATTTGTCAAAATCTGGTATATTGACGCTTAATCCTTCTTCATTTGCCGCTTTTAAAACTTTGAGCTGGCGTTTTTCCCACTCGGAAACAAAAGAACCGCAAACTAATTTATGGTATAGATTTGTCATCATAGTGCCGATTTTATCAACAAATCTAAACGGGTGTTTGCCTAGAATATTAACATTACCCAGTTTCTCTTTTGCGAAAATATCCCAGTAGTCATCTTTAATGTTAGTGAAGTTGCTCATAGTGCTTGAGCTTTTTTGTTTTATATGCATATCTTTTACTTGTTCACCCAGTTCATTGACCTTTGAAAAATTATTTTTTTTGCGATTTAAAAGCGGCAATGTAATACCAAGGGCCACTGTTGCACTTGCAATGATTAGTGCTATATATTTTATTCTGTGCCTTTTTTTGGTTTGAATTTCTTCTTTAGTGTCTTCATTGTAATAAAGTACTTTTGGCTGACCATAAGTACTTGATAAGTATTCGCGGGCACTGGAATAGTTTTTATTTGTAACCTTAGAATACAAATTGTTTTTTTCACCGGACACTAACATATATTTAAAAAAACTATATCACAAGAATAATTGACAAAATTTTAACTTTTTTTGCTTTTTTTATTCTTTTTATTTTTCATAAGTTCCTTTAAGTCCGATTTTGCATTGTCTATAGATAATCTTGCCAGCGGTTTTTTTGTTTTCCTGTCGTAAAATACAAGCCAGTGACGGGCTTTTTTATCGGATACATTGAAGGATAATTTTCCCGCTACTCTGTCACCGGGGGAGATTGTTTTAAACCATAATGATGTATCTCCGAAGGGGCTGGGGAAAAAGGCCTGCTCTGTATTTGAAACAAGTGCAATATCAAATGTTGAAAAGGAATAATCTGTGTAGTTGTCTATTCCTAACGACAGTGTTATTGTATTTTCAACCCCAAAGGGGTCTTTTTCCAAATTTACCGAATTTATTCTGACATTTAAACCTTCAAGCAGCTGTTCTTCCTGTCTGAATGCGTCTTTTGTATAAACAGGCATATCGAGTTCGGAATTAATTTTAATTTTTAATTCATCCCCCGGCTTTATCATAAAGCCTTTACCTTTTTTGATTATTGCCATTGTAAGGCCGACTGCACCGCCAATTGCCGCACCGCCCGCAATCGTGTAACCGTTTGAAGCTATGGCTGCGCCCAAGCCAAGGTAATTAAGCGCCAAAAATCCGCCGACTGCACCGCCTAAAAGGGTGTAGCCCGTATGATGTGCAACTGTTTTAACCGCACCTTTTACGGGGGAATTTTTTGTTGAAAAACTTGCTTCAATAGGAATTTGACTGCCATCGGGTGTAACCAAATAATCAAAAGCTATGTCAACATAGCCGTCGCGTCCGTTATTTTTAGGGTCTTCAACAACTTTTACAATTCCATGTGCAATAGTTCTCATTGGAATAATAATGCCTTTTTCACCTTCGACGTCTTGAGAAACCTCTGCAAAAAATTCATCACCTTCTATTGTATAACCTGAGGATAAAATCTGCGAAACCGTAAGGTTAATCGTATCTTTTTTATCAAGTTTTTCGGTTTCACCTGTAAAAATTTTTTTATCAAGCTCTTGCACTTTTGTATCATCTTTATGTACATAGCCTGAAATGCCTTCAGCAAGAAGAATTTGGGTATTAAACATCCCCAATACTAATGCTAATGCTATAGATTTTTTAACCATACTCCCTAATGTCATATTAAAATTATAATACGTTTTTTACTAAAATAAAATTTTAATTTATAATTTATACTATAAAATAAGGAGATTATTATGAGTGATTGTATTTTTTGTAATTTAAAAGAAACATTGCCAAAAGAAGCATTTGTATATAAAGATGACTTTTGTTATGCAATAAATGACATTAACCCTAAGGCTAAACATCATATTTTAGTTATTCCGAATGAGCATGTTGAATCTTTAAATGAAGTTGAAGATACAATGTTGATTAAGCATTTGTTTGACGCGATTAAAAAAATCACAAAAGAACAAGATATTAAATCCTTTAAAACGTTAATAAACACAGGTAAAGACGCGGGACAAGAAGTTTTTCATCTTCATATTCATATATTGGCAAACTAAATGCAAAAAAATGAGCTTAGAAAAATAATTAAAATTGAACGTCAAAATCTTTATAAAACAAATGATTTATGTGCGCTTTCAAAAAAAATTACAGAAAATATCTTAAATTCCGATATTTTTAAAAGTGCTCATCATATTGCACTTTATTACCCTCTTAAGTATGAAATTGATATTACAGGGCTTTTTTGCGACACTTCTAAGGAATTTTACCTGCCAAGATGTATTAATAATGAAATAGAATTTGCAAAATATAATTCTGGCTTAAAAAATGGTGCATATTCAATCTCAGAGCCCGTTGGGGACAGAATTAATCCTGAAATTTTAGATGTTATTTATACACCTGCACTTTGCTGCAATGGCAAATGCTTTAGGCTTGGCTATGGCAAGGGCTTTTATGACAGATTTTTTAACAAATATAATTTAAAAGCAAAAAAAATTATTGTTTCGCCAAAATGTTTTATTACAAATGATTTTGTTGAAGATGAGTTTGATTTTAAATGTGATGAAATTATTTCAGACTAAAAGTTTATTAATAATTTGCTAATTTGTTAAAAATACTTTAAAATCAACTTATGGACGAATTAAGAAAAAATCATATTGTTCATATTGAACTTAGAGATTCATCATGGGTTAACGGCACCGTTTTAGATTATGAAAAAGACAGAGTCATGGTTTTGGTTGATGAAAAATACTTAAACAATGCCAAAAAACTTCAAGAACTTGATGATGTCAAGGTTATAGTACATACACATTGCGGTTTAAAGAAAATGATTTCATCCGTTATTTCACCGCTTGATCACAGAAGCTGTATCGTTATCGAAAATTCACCCGCCGAAACAGTTCATCAAAAAAGGCAGTTTGTGCGCGTTGTTGACGATTTTGATTTTAATATAGAATATAAAAATCAATTCTATCCTTCTAAATGTGTGAATGTATCTGCAGGCGGTATTGCCTTTCGCTCGAAAGGCAATGATTTCAAGCCTAAACAGGAGATTAAATTGATTTTTCCCGAAAATGTTTTTTCAAAAGTTATCACATGTGATGCTGAAATCATTAAAGTGCAGGATGATTTTTTTGTTGCACAGTATAAAAATCTAAATATATATGATGAAAATAAAATTGTTAAAAGAATATTTGAACTATTAGCTAGAAAGTAAAGTGGAGTAATTTTGGAAGATATTAAAAAAATAAATAAAAAAATCGACAAAATGGCTAAAGCGGGCCAGATTCAGCAGGCTATTGAATATTGTCAAACCCTTCTTCTTCATGAACCCTCTGATATAAATCTTCATATCAGGCTTGGAGATTTATATTTAGACTGGCATTTAGATGTTTATCAGGCTAAACAATATATTGATGAAGCGATTACAGAGTATCAAAAAGCGGCTGAAGTCCAGATTGATAATGGTGTAATTTACTATAAAATAGGACTTGCTTTGTATCATAAGGGTGAACTGGATAAAGCAATTAATTACTTTAATATTGCAATTGAAAAAGGTGTTAATCTTGCCCAGTGCCATTATATGATTGCTAATTGTCTAAAGAAAAAAGACAGATTTCAAGACGCGCTTCATCAGGTTAATCTGGCCTTAAAGCATTGTTTTTTGAATTCTTCAAGAATTCATTATTCAAAACACAGATTGCTTAACATGCTTTATTTTTCAGATAAGAAAAAGCGCATGCTCTCTTTTGTTGAACTTGTATTATCATATATTACACTTCCTTTTGACAAAGAAGCTATTAAAAATTTAAAAGACAAGGCAAAATGGTTTAAGGTTTTACCTGTTATGATTAAAGCCGACAGCTACCTCGCGCATGGTGATATTGAACTTGCTTTTGCTTGTTATAATTCTGCAATTGATGAAATGCCCGGGTTTTCGGCCTTATATGTTGCATTAGGTGATATGTATCGTAAAACAGGAAAGCTGGATGAAGCAATTGTAGAATATAAAATGGCTCTTTGGATTGACGCACTCAATCATAGTGCATATGCAGGCCTTGTTCAAGCCTATGAAGAGCTTGGCGATTACGAAAATGCTATTGCATATTATCAAAAATATATTAAAATACATCCTAATAATGCGGTTTTACATTCAAATATTGCAAATCTGTACTTTATGAAGGGTGAAACAGACGCGGCAGTATCGCATTATCAGTCTGCAATAGCAATTAATCCTAAGCCGGACTGGACAAGCATTGTAGCTCAAACATTAGGTTATATCGAACAAAATGTTATTAAAAATGTTGATTGTGCAATAGGTAATTATCAGCTTGCAAATGCGCTTACTCCGAAGGAAATGGATGTTTATATTTCTTTAGGCAGTGCATTTTATGATAATGAAGATTATGACAACGCTTTAATTGTATATAGACGTGCTCTTGAGCTTGAGCCGAATAATTCAAAAATTCACTGCAACCTTGGTTATTTGTATTGGGGCATGGGCGAACTTGATGAAGCAATTAAAGAATACGGACTTTCTATTAAGTTTGACCCGCTTTATGACATTGCGCATAATAATTTGGGTGTAATTTATCTTGATGATTTAGTTCAGCTTCAAAAGGCAATTGAATGTTTCAACAGTGCAATTGATTGTAATCCTAATTATGCGCTTGCATATTACAACCTTGGCAGATGTTATGCCCTGAAGGGCGAAAATGTTGAAGCGGCAAAATATTTTCAAACTGCACTGGACGTTAATAACATTACAAATGAAATTGACCCTGCCGATATACAAGAAAAATTAAATAGTCTGTTTAATTAATACAAAAGTTAATTTAATTATTTTTTGTTTTATTGTAGGTTTAATTTAGATGAGTACTTGGGTTTATATAATCAAGCGAATATTGGGTGCTATCCCTATACTTTTTATCGTATCACTGATAAGTTTTTTTCTGATACGTTTATCGCCCGTTGACCCTTTAGCACAGCTTAAATTAAACCCCGCAATAAGTAAAGAAACAATCGAAAAAGAAACAAAACGCTTAGGACTTGATAAACCGGTAATTGTTCAGTATGCTCTTTGGGCAAAGAACTTTATAAAAGGAGATATGGGCTATTGCACCGATAACACAAAAGTTTCCGTTAAAATTAAGAGCAGAATCTTAAATACACTTCTTCTTTCTTTTTGTGTTATATTTTTTAGCTGGATAATAGCTATTCCTCTTGGTATTTTAGGGGCTGTATCTTATAATTCAACCTTTGATAAGCTCTTAACGCTTTTTTCAAGTGTAGGTATGGCGATACCGTCTTTTTTCTTTGCCGTTATCATGCTTCTTTTTGCGCAAAAAACAGGGCTGTTTCCGGTTGGCGGGCTGACAAGTATTAATTTTCAAGAAATGAATTTATTTTCAAAAATTATTGATATTTTATGGCATATAACCCTTCCGGTTTTTGTTTTGACTACAATTTCTCTATCTTCCTTAACACGCCAAATGAGGGCAAATTTATTGGATGTGTTGAATTCCGAATATGTAAAATTTGCTTATGCAAAAGGTTTAACTAAAACCAAAGTTATAATTAAGCATGCACTGAGAAATGCAATTAATCCTATCATAACTCTTTTGGGGTTTGAATTTGCAGGGCTGTTGTCAGGCGCTGCACTGACGGAATATGTTTTTCAATACCCCGGGCTGGGCAAGCTGATTTTAGAAGCCGTTATGCAATCAGATATTAATCTTGTTATGGCAAGTCTTATGATTGGTGCAATAATGCTGATATGCGGTAATCTGCTGGCCGATATTCTCCTTAAAATTACCGATCCGAGAGTGAGAGTATAACATGGGCGATTTTTTCTATAAATTAAAAAAAGATAAAATCCCTTTCCTTGCTTTTATTGTGCTCTTGATTTTATATTTATTGATTGCATTTGCCGATTTTTTTGCAATTTATCCTTCAACATATTCAAATAGAAAACTGGCATATCAGCCCCCAAGCAAAATTTATATTCTGGATAAAGATAATAAACTGAAAAAACCCTATGTTTATAACTATATAAAAACTTTTAATCAAAATACTTTATCTATAGAATATAAGCAGGATAGGGAAAATAAATATAAAATAAAATTTTTCTCCCATGGATATGAATATAAATTGTTCAACCTGATTAAAACAGATATACATCTTATTTCTAAGCCCGATGATTGTAATTTGTTTTTACTGGGGACTGATATTGGCGGGCATGATGTATATTCAAGATTATTTTTTGGCGGACAAATTTCATTAACAATAGGATTTTTGGCACTTTTAATTTCATTTCCGATTGGTGCTATATATGGCGGGGTTTCGGGATATTTAGGCGGAATATACGATAAAATTCTTATGAGAATATCGGAAGCAATTATGTCTATACCCGGCTTTTACCTTTTGATTATTCTGGCTTCGATTTTGCCTTCAAATATGAATTCTCAGCAGCGTTTTACTTTGATAACAGCCATACTTGCCCTTATCGGCTGGGCCGGTTTTTCAAGAGTAATAAGGGGCATGGTGCTGTCTGTTAAAAATCAGGAATATATTAAATCAATTGAAACGATAGGCGCTTCTAAAAAAAGAATAATTTTAAAACATATACTGCCTCAAACATCTAGCTATATTATTATCGCAATAACGTTATCTGTTCCTTCGTATATTTTAGCCGAATCGGGACTTAGCTTTTTAGGGCTCGGAATACAATTGCCTGACGCAAGCTGGGGTAATATGCTTCGTGAGGCACAGGAATTTGCAAATATTTTATACAGACCATGGCTTTTAGTACCGGGTATTTTAATTTTTATTGCGGTTTTGTCTTTTAATGTTTTAGGCGATAAGATTAGAGATATACTGGATCCTAAAACTATGAAATAAGGAAAATTTATGTTTAATATTGAGAATATCTGGATTGATTTAGTGATTATATTTAGAATACTGCTTGCTATAGTTCTTGCGTTTATTCCCGGAATGGAGCGTGAATTGACAGGTAAATTTGCAGGCCTTAGAACACATATTCTTGTGTGTGTAGGCGCTTGTGTTTTTACAATTTTATCGCTTTACGGCTTTCAATTTTCTATACATGCACAGGGCGTAATGGTACAGGATGACCCTGCAAGAATCGCTGCTCAGGTAATTACCGGTATCGGTTTTATTGGTGCAGGTACAGTTATGCGCCATGGTACAAGTGTTTCAGGCATTACAACCGCTGCAACTCTCTGGGTGTGCGCTGCAATCGGCATGTCTTGCGGTTGCGGACAATATGTTACTGCTATTGTTGCCTCTTGTGCCACATTGATAGTTTTAATTTCAATCAGGGCGCTTGAAAAAAATATTTTAGCCAAGAAAAAAATCTCTTATACGGTTTATGAAATAACCTTAAGTGCTTCTATGAACGAATGTGGGGATATTGAAAATATTTTTGAAAATAATTTTCATAAAATTTTTAAATATAATAAAAAATTAATCAATCACGAAGAATTGCGCTTTGGCGTGCTTGTTTCAACTAAAAAATCTTTAAATGACTTAAATGAGATGTTTAAGGCAATAAAATGTATAAATTCAATTGAAATCAGAGAACATTATGAATAAAACAAAACATAAAACACCAAGTTTCTTAACTACAGCAATTGTTACGGTGATTGTTGTGTTTGTTTTATGCTTTGCTATTCAGTTGGAATTATTGTTCAGATGTGAAAATTACGTTACAAAACATGAGCTCAATATGGCAAATCTTGTTAAATTTGCAACTATTGAACAATTGGAAAAACGTCTTCAAAATGAGCCTTCTAACTATATTGTAAGTGTTAAACTTGCCAAATTGTATGAAGGTTTGAATGAAAAAGCGCGTGCTAACAAATTGTATTCAGACGCGGTTAAAAAATCAGGGCGCACTAATTACACCCTTTATAATTATGCCTTATTTTGCGCAAAACAAGGGCTATTTGCAATTGCTTCCGGTATGGCGGAAGAGATTTCAGGTAAAAATACCAAAAATATTCGCTACAAAGCCGAAATATATGAAAAAATTGCTGATGTTATGTTTGAATATGAAGAATACAAAGGGGCAGTCAGTGCTTACCAAATTTCTTATAAATATGCTAAGAATGCGCAGGATGAAAAATATTATAATTCCGTTAAAAATAAGTATTCTTATTCTTATGTGAAGCTGGCAGACAGCCTTATAGAGCAAAAAATGGTGCAAGAAGCCATTGTTGCGCTTAACAATTCCATAAAAGTCAAAGAAACGCAAATTGCAAAATATAAACTTGGTTTAATCTACATAGATTTCGATAAACAAAAAGCGCAAAAGCTCATTGAACAAGTGTTTAAGCAAGAACCCTACCTTGTTAACCCGTATATCTATAACACTTTATTAAATGACCTTATTGATATTGCAATGAAAGAAAATAATCATAGCGCAATTAATTATTATTCCGTTAAATATAACAGTTTCAAACTTGCCATGGAAGATATTTATTTATACAAAAAAGATATTGCAATTGACGGCTCCGAAATAATTAAAAAGAAGGATAAATACTATCTTGTTTTCAACATAAAAAATACTACTAAAACCAAGATTTCACAGCTATTTATGGATATTGAACTATATCTTAATTCCAGAAGATACAGAATTTCAAAAAAAGTTGTATATTTATCCCATGCTCTTTTTCCTTATGGTGTGATTATGGGCTATAAAATACAGCTTCCTTCCAATATCGATATAGTTGATGTTAAAAATCATAATTATCTTATCATCAAATATTTTGCCAAAAAGCGCACAAAAGCGCCTAATACGTTGATTAAAATTGATTCTCTTAATTTTTAGCTGTACTTAATGGCTTGCTTGTGTTATTTTAAAATTAACAGTAGAAAATTTATGGTGGCAAATGAGAGTACACGAACTTGCAAAAGAACTTAATATTACATCAAAAGAGCTGATAGAAAAGGTTAATGCCGAACTTAATCTGGGCTTAAAATCGCATAGCTCTACAGTTAGTGACGGACAAGCAGATAAAATAAAAGCATTGTATAAAAAAGCGTCAGCGCCTGCAGCAAAACCAAAGGCTTTTATTGTTAAAAAACAAAAACCTTCCGAAACACAGGTCACAGAGGAAGTTAAAAAAGAACCCCCTGTAATTAAAACTGTTTCTAAATTGGAAGTTGTCAGAAGTGCAAAACCTGTTGAGCCTAAAAAAGTTAAGCCTGTTGAAACAGTAAAACCGGAAGTTAAAAAAGAACCTGAAGCGGTTAAAAAACCTGCGCCAATAAATAATTCTACCGATAAACTTTCTACTTTACCTTCTATGACGAGAAGGAATTTTGCAAAAACTGACGATAAAAAACCTCGCGAAGAAAAAGAGAAAAGACAAGATAAAAAAGAAAAAAATGATAAAAAAGAATCTCATACCCAAACCCCTATTAAGCGTCATATAATTCCCCAAGATATGTATATGAACCAAGGAAGGGGTGGAAAAAAGAAAAAGAAAGACTATTCTCATGCGGATAGACAGGAAGAACAGGAAAGAATAAGTCTTGAAAAGACAGTTCAAAATAAACATAAAAAACACACTCAAGATACAGGTGTGCAGGAAGTTGTAACCTCTGTTGTTATAGATAGACCTATGACAGTCGGCGAACTTAGCGATAAAATCAAAAAAACACCTGCCGAAATCATTAAATTTTTAATGCTTAACGGTGTTATGGTTACGGTAAATACCCCGATAGATACCGAAACATCTAAAAAAGTTGCAATTAACTTTGAACTTGAAGTCTTAGAAGAAGATTTAGAAGCATTTATTGAACAAGAAGAAGAAAAAGATGGTGTTAATAAATACCTTGCAACCGCAAAACCCGAAGATATTGTTAAACGTGCTCCCGTTGTAACGGTTATGGGACATGTTGACCATGGTAAAACCACGTTGTTGGATTCAATTCGTGCTTCAAAACATAAAATTGTACATACCGAAGTCGGCGGTATAACTCAAAGTATTGGTGCATATACTGTTTGGCTTGATAAAAGAAAAATCGTATTTATTGATACCCCCGGTCACGAAGCCTTCACGCAAATGCGCTTAAGAGGTGCGCAATCAACGGATATCGCTGTTCTTGTTGTTGCGGCTGATGACGGTGTTATGCCTCAAACAATTGAATCCATTTCGCATGCAAAATCTGCAGGTGTACCCATAATTGTTGCGGTAAATAAAATTGATAAGCCTGATGCTAATCCTGATAAGGTGTTACAAGAATTAACAGAGCATAATTTAATACCTGAAAAATGGGGTGGTGATACAATATGTATTCCTGTTTCAGCATTACAAAAAACAGGTATTGATGAACTGCTTGAATATATCCTTTTAATGGCTGATATGCAAGAATTAAAGGCTGTTGAAAAATGCCCTGCAACAGGTGTAATTATTGAAGCTAACCTTGATAAAGGAAAGGGCCCTGTTGCTACTATGCTTGTGCAGAACGGTACTTTAAAAGTAGGCGACGCAATTGTTGCAGGTACTGTCGGCGGTAAAGTCAGAGCTTTGCTGGATGATTCAGGCCGTCGAGTAAGAACGGCAGGCCCTTCTACCCCTGTTGAAATTTTAGGCTTAAACGAAGTGCCGCAAGCAGGTGATATCTTTGAAGTTGTAAAAAATGAAAAAGAAATGAAGGCAATAGTTGCACAGCGCAAGCAGAAAGAACGTTCAACAAGACTTGAAGCCATGACCGCGGCACATGTTCAAAAAGAAGCCATGGCAGATAATCAGGTTACTAATTTAAATATTATCATCAAGGCAAATACAAACGGTTCGGCAGAAGCTGTTTCCAGTGCATTCCAGAATGTTAAGTCGCTTAAAGTTGTTCCTAAAATTGTTCATGTCGGCGTAGGTGATATTTCGGAAGCTGATGTCATGCTTGCTTCGGCGTCAAATGCCATAATCCTTGGTTTTACAGTTAAAGAAGACGCTAATGCGCTGTTATCTGCTCAAAAAGAAGGTGTAAAAATTAAAAAATATGATATCATCTATCAAGTTTTAGAAGATATTGAAAAGACAATGCTATCATTGTTATCGCCTGAAATAGAAGATGTTGAACTTGGTAAAGCTGAAGTTAGAGCTGTATTTACAGTAGGCAAAACAACAAGAATTGCCGGATGTTATGTTACTGAAGGTAAAATTGTCCGCTCTAAAACCGCCAGAGTTCTTCGTGACGGTGTTGAAATCTTTAAAGGTGAAATCGACCAGCTTAAACGTTTTAAAGATGACGTTAAAGAAGTTAAAGAAGGCTTTGAATGCGGTATATCATTTGCAAAATTCAATGATATACAAGAAGGCGATATAATTGAAGTTTCAACAACCAAAGAGGTTGAACCTCAAACCCTTGTATAGATAGGAAAACAAATGTCATTAAGGAATGAAAGAGTCAGAAAAGCACTCATGCGAGAAATTTCTGATATTATATTTAAAGATATTAAAGACCCTGCAATTTGTGCTATGGTTTCAATTACAGACGTTGATGTATCAAGTGACAATTCTGCAGCCAGAGTTTTTTACAGTGTTTTCGGTTCTGATGAGGCTAAGAAAAAGACAATCTCTGCTCTTGAGCGTCATGTAGGCCAAATTCGCCATGAAGTAGGTAAAAGAATTCGTCTTAGAAAAACACCGACATTGCTTTTTATTCCGGATGATTCCTTAGAACATGGTGCAAAAATGACAGAATTAATCAATAAAATTGAACGCGGTGAACTGTAGTTTTATGGAAGGCTATTTCCTAAATATCAACAAGCCTAAAGGCATTAGTTCGTTTGATGTTATAAGACAATTGCGAAAAAAACTTAATTTGAAGGCAATAGGACACTCGGGAACACTTGATCCGCTAGCTCATGGTGTTATGCAAATCGGTGTCGGGTACTGCACAAAATTACTTGATTATTTAGCTTCTGATAAAGAATATACTGCGGATATTTGTTTTGGCTATGATTCTACAACCATGGATGAAGAAGGCGAAAAAACTTTTATCAAAACCCCTGATTTTACATATCAAGAGCTAATTACAACCCTTAATTCCTTTCTCGGAAAAACTATGCAAGTTCCGCCAAAATACTCTGCAATTAAGCAAAATGGCAAAAAATTGTGCGATTTGGCAAGAAATAATCCTGATATGAAATTGGTTATAAAACCGCGCGAAATCGAGATATATTCAATTGATTTGCTTGATTTTAAGCAGGATTTTGCGAGAATAAAAGTACATGCCAAAAAAGGCACTTATATTCGCTCACTGGTTAATGATATAGGCGTGAAACTCAATTGCGGAGCTTATATTAAAGATTTAAAAAGAACAAAAGCCGGCAATTTTTTAATAGAAAATTCTCAAGATATAAATTCGTCTGAATTTGTTAAAATTAATCCCCTGAATGCTCTACAGTTTGATAAATATGAAGTTGATGATATTGAATATCGTCAAGCTATGAATGGCAATACAATTTCTGTTAATAAAATTTTTAAAACAAATCCTATATTATTAACAAAAAATAACAAACTTGTATCTTTAGCAAATATATTGGATAATTCAAATAATGGTGTTAGTTTGGTAAAACCAAAGAAAAATTTTAAAGAGAGTTAATATGAATACATTTATTAAAACTTTTATCGTGTGTTTGATTGTGGCTTTGGGGTTTTTTATTTATAAATTTGTCATATCTGAAAGCTACAGCCCTGATTTATCGGTTTCAAATGATAATCCTGTTTTTACAAATACTACAAATAGATTTGATAAAGTTGAAAAAAGTCCTATTGAGAAATTACCAATAGAAGAAGAATTTGAGAAAAATCAACTTCCGGAAGTTGATAATAAGTATGAATATACTTGTTTTTTCTATTCTTCAACAGGAAAATTAATCCCTGTTAAGCGTGAATTTTCAGTTAAACAAAGTCTTGAAAATACAATAGATATGCTTTTAAAAGGCCCTACTATCACAGAATCCAGACAAGGCATTTATTCTGAAATTCCCAAAAATGTTGATTTAATTTCGGTAAACCAAGGCCAAGACTCTATTATTGTTAATTTGACTTCTGCATTCGGGCAGGGCGGAGGCTCTCAAAGTATTGAAAACAGGCTAAAACAACTATCTAAAACAATTAAAAACAGATACAAAGACAAAAAAATCTATTTATACATTGATAACAAAGAAGTTGAATATCTTGGCGGCGAAGGGGTATATGTAAAACAACCGCTTGACTAAACAGCTATCCAATTATGAAATTTTTTTGACGGTTTTAATTTTTTGTCAAAAGCCACATAAAAATAGTTTTTACCGTTTAAAACAGAAGCCCATAAACCTTCCGAATAAGAATTTTGTGTACAATGAATAATTTTATGCTTGCATTGCATTAAAAAATAAAATTCTTCGCGCCAATCTCCCAGATCAAGAATTTCATAATTCATATCAATTTTTGTATTAATTTTTTGCCGGGTAAAAATGAATAATTTTGGCTTTTTAATATATTTATTAAGTCTGTTTATCGCGCTAATTAAGTATTTATAATCTATTTCATCATTTTTATTTATGTATAGTCCGATTGAATTAATAGAATTAATTTCTTCTAATAAGTCATAATTTTTTATAAAATCAATGCTTTTGAAATTAAACTGTGCCTTAATATCCCTTGACAAATAGGTGATATCATCAATTTTAAAGTCCTTTAGTTTTAAGATTTTATCTTCTTTAATTTTTTTTGATTTGATATCTTTAAAATCGAAAAATTTGCATTTTTGCGCAATTTTATCAACCCTTGCTGTTGAAATGTAGGAATAATTAATATTAAAATTATCCATTTGATTTTCAAACAGCATTCTTTTTTTGGTTGTGTTTTCATAATAGCAATCCAGTTCAAACCTGTCCTGTGCTATTTTTCCGTAGGCATAGGTTGAAAAATTGTCTGCAAAACTATCCTGATATTCTAATACAACTATTTTCTTATCCATAATAAAATTAATCATTTGTATGATTACAAATAACTTTAACACAAATATGCTTATAATAAGATAAAGAATTTATAAATTTTGAGGAAAAAATGAAAAAACTTTTATGTTTTTTAACTATATTATTTGTTGGCGTATTTTGCAGCGCATGTATCAATAATTATGCCGTTCAGCAACTTAACAAAATGGCAAAAAAATACCTTGATGAAGGAGACTTAGCCGCTGCTGCAGCTCGTTTAGAATCTTCAATAGATTTAGACGGAAACATTTATGAATCAAGATATAATCTTGCCTCGCTTTATATGGATATGGGAATTTGCGACAAAGCGTTATCTCAAATTAATGAAGCAAGTAAATTAATAGAAAATGAGCCTGCTGTTTATTATATTCAGGCAACTGCAAACGTTTGTCTTGCAGATAGAATATATAATGCTAAAATGCTTGACGGTTCAACTAAAAAAATAGTTTATACAAATAAAAAAGAGGCCGCAGAAAAAGCAATTGATTATGTAAAATACCTAACAGATGCAAATACAGCCTTTAATGAATACTTAAAACTGGCAACAACAACGGAAGAAACCCAAGATATTGCAACTCAAATCAGCATAAATAATTCCAACATACAAAAAATAAGCTCGGTATATAAGTTATGAGTTTGATTTTGTATCCGCCCTCAAATCCCGTTGCATTTGGTTTTTTAAATATTCAAGTACATTGGTACGGAATAATTATGGCGCTTTCGATGTTGATTGGTATAAGTGTAGCTTCTTATTTTTTTGATAAGTATGTATCCAAAAAAGATTGCGATAATTTCATAGATTTAATTCCGATTGTTATAATTTGTGCTGTATTGGGCGCAAGAATATTTTATGTCATTGGCGATTGGGGCTTCTATTCAAAGCATATAACCGAGATTTTTTTAATTAACCATGGCGGTTTATCAATTTTCGGCGCATTATTGTTTGCAATAAGTACAATTTTTATATATTCAAAAACAAAAAAGTTTTCTTGTTTAAAATACCTTGATATTATGGCTCTTTCAATGCCTTTGTGTCAAAGTATCGGCAGGTGGGGTAATTTTATAAATCAAGAGGCTTATGGCGCGCCTTATAATGGTTTTTTAAAGATGTATATTGCCCAAAATCACAGGGTTGATAATTTTTTTAATGTTGAATATTATCATCCGACTTTTTTGTATGAAAGTGTATTGGATTTTATTTTATTTATTTTGCTGGTTATAATTTTTTTGAAATTTAAAAATATAAAAGCAGGTACAATCTTTGCTCTGTACCTGCTTTTATACTCTTTTATAAGAATTTTTGTTGAAAACATCAGAATAGATAGTGTGTTAAATGTTTCAAATATTCCTATTGCAATTATAATAAGCATTTTAACTATTTTGGTATCATTATTTTTGTTATTTGGGATATATAAAAAATAGTTATTTTCTTGCCATAGCTTTGATAATGGATTTGCCTGTCATTTCTTGCGGTTTTTTAATATCTAAAATATCTAAAACACTTGGCGCAATATCACACAAAGCACCTTCTTTATCAACTTCCCAGGCTTCATTTGATACAATGATAAAGGGTACAACGTTCGTTGTGTGGGCAGTATGCGGAGCATTCGTTTCTTCGTTAAACATACATTCGGCATTACCATGGTCTGCCGTGATAATCATTGTTACATTATTTTCCAGCGCTTTTTTTGCAATTTTACCGACACATTCATCAACCGCTTCGCATGCCTTAACAGCAGCTTCCATAACACCTGTATGACCTACCATATCAGGGTTTGCAAAGTTAACAAGTATGAAACCATATTGCTCGTCATCAAGCGCATTTAAAACATTATCACAAACTTCATAAGCAGACATTTCAGGCTTCATATCATAAGTTGCAACTTTTGGTGAATTAACCAATGCTCTTGTTTCAAGTTTTCCTGATTTTTCTACACCGTCGTTAAAAAAGAAAGTGATATGGGCATATTTTTCGGTTTCTGCCGTTCTGAATTGTTTGATATTGTTATTATCCAAAACATCACCAAGTATATTAGCAAGTGTTTGAGGTCTGAATGCAACGGGTACATCAAATGTTTCGTCGTATTGCGTCATGCAGACATAATAAAGATTTTTTATTACTTTTTTGCGCTCAAAACCGTCAAAGTTATTATCTGTAAATGCTCTTGTTATTTCTCTTGCCCTGTCAGGTCTGTAGTTAAAGAAAATAACTGCATCATTGTCATCAATTCTGCGTTCTTGAATAACAGCGGGTTCAACAAATTCATCCGTAACTTCATTTTTGTATGAATTATTTATCGCTGTTTCAGAATTTTCTTCCTTATTGCCTTCGCCTAAAGTCAGGCAATTATAAGCACGCTCTACTCTATCCCAACGCTTATCTCTGTCCATTGCCCAATATCTTCCGATAATTGAAGCAATTTTTGGAAAATTATATTTCTTTAATTCTTCTTCGATTTCAGCTAAAAATTTATTTGCGGACTTTGGCGGAGTGTCGCGGCCGTCAAGAAAAGCATGGATATATACTTCTTTTAAATCGTTTTGGGCCATTAATTTAATTAAGGCTTTTAAATGATATAAGGAGCTGTGAACCCCGCCGCTGGAAACAAGACCGTATATGTGCATGGCGGAATTGTTGCGCTTTACATGATTAATTGCATTTAAAAATTCTTCATTATTGAAAAACTCACCTTCATCAATTGACTTATTAATTCTTGTTAATTCTTGATAAACAATCCTCCCCGCGCCAATATTTAAGTGTCCTACTTCGGAATTTCCCATTTGGCCTTCAGGCAAGCCTACAGATAATCCGTCGGCATGGATGAATGTGTGTGGGCGGTTTTGTATGAAATTGTCATAATTTGGTGTATTTGCAGAAAAGACGGCATTATGGTTTTCATTGTTTCTGTATCCCCAGCCGTCTAATATACATAGCAGTGCTCTTTTATTTGTCATGCTTAAGCCTTTCAAAATAATACATTAATACGATTATATTTTAACATGGACATAAAGATTTATTTATTTGTTTTATAATATTAAAAGGAGAAGGTAATTGGATGAAATATTCTAAATACAATGTTGTAATAATAGGTTCAGGGCTTGCAGGCTTATATCTTGCAAACAAATTAGCTAACCAAAGCGCTTTTCAAGACGGTGTATTACTTGTCACTAAAGAAAATGTTTTCTCCGGTTCAACATCATTGGCGCAAGGCGGTATGGTTTCGGTTATTCCTGAAATAAATAAATCCGATTCCATAGAATCTCATGTGAAAGATACAATCAAAGCAGGCTGTGGCTTAAATAACATCAATACGGTTAAATTTGTTTCCGAAAATTCCTTTTTAGCTGCTCAGGAGCTTATTAGAATGGGCGTTGAATTTGACAGGAGCGAAAAAAATCTTCTTAATTTTACAATGGAAGGCGCTCATTCATGCCCCAGAATATTACATGCTAAGGGCGATTCTACAGGTGAAGTTATTGAAAAAACGCTTTGTAACAACATTTTAAATTCCTCTGATATAGATATCTATACGAATACCATGGCTATTGATATTTTGGTTGATAATCAAAATATTGCGCATGGAATTATTGTTTATAACGAACAAAACAACAGCTACGAAGCAATTTATTCAAACAATATAGTCATTGCAACCGGCGGAATAGGTCAAATATATAAAAATACCACAAACCCTAAAACTTCAACTGCCGACGGTATTGCACTTGCATATAAGGCGGGCTGTGAGGTCGAGAATATGGAATTTGTGCAATTTCACCCCACAGGATTATATTGTAAGGATAAAGATGTAACACCGTTAATTTCAGAATCCGTCAGAGGAGAAGGCGCGAAACTGGTTGATATAAACGGAGATTATTTTGCTTATAAATATCATCAAAATGCCGATTTAGCACCAAGAGATATAGTTGCGCGGGCTATATATTCTCAGATGAAATTAACTAATGCGCAGTATGTTAATCTTGATATTTCGCAGATTGGCATTGAAAAATTCAAACAAAGATTTCCTACTATAACTAAAATTTGCCTTGAAAATAATATAGATTTATCAACAGGGCTAATACCCGTAACACCTGTACAGCACTACTTTATGGGCGGTATAAAAACGGATATTAATTCAAAAACATCAATTGAAAACCTTTATGCAATCGGTGAATGTGCCATGACAGGGCTTCATGGGGCAAACAGGCTTGCATCTAATTCTTTGCTTGAATGTGCGGTATTTGCGCATAATTTAGCCACAAATTTAATAAAAAATTCTACATGCCCGCCAAAAAAACATGATGAAAAAATTAAAAAAATAATTGATAAATATTCTGAAATTAATTCATTACCTAATGATACAGCAGTGGCAGATGTTTTATTTAACAGATTAAAAGTAGTCATGTCTAAATATGTTTCAATCGAGCGAAATTCCAAAGATTTAACTCAGGCACTTGTTGAATTATCCGGAATTGAAAAAGAAGCAAATTTCGATAATTCTTTATACAAAAGAAAATATGAGCTTGATAATGCACTAACTGTTGCTAAATTAATAACCTCATCTGCACTAAAAAGAGAAACCTCGATAGGGGCTCATTTTAGGTCTGACAGCATTGAAACAAAGCAAACAAAAGAAGCAATTAACATAGGAAATACTGATAATGAAGAACTTTTGGCTAGATAATTTTTCCATAGATGAATTTATTGTAAATGCACTAAAAGAAGATATGTTCTATGGCGATATTACAACGGATTCTATTTGTGCATCGCTTGATAACCCGCAGTTTAAGGTATATCTTGTAGCAAGAAGCGAAGGGGTATTGGCGGGACGTCCGGTTTTTGAACGTGTTTTTGAACTTTTAGCCCAAGATAAGGTAAAGGTTGCATTTAATTTTAATGACGGTGATAACTATCAAAAAGGAGATAAACTTGCTAAAATAGAAGGTGATGCAAGATATATCTTAACGGGCGAAAGATTGGCACTGAATTTTATACAAAAAATGTCGGGAATAGCCACATATACACGCAAATTTCAGGATAAAATTTCAAAATACGGCACAAGAATTGTCGATACAAGAAAAAATACTCCCAATTTCAGACTTTTTGAAAAATATTCCGTTCGTGTTGGGTGTAATCATCTTCACAGGTTTAATTTGTCGGATAGCGTTATGTTGAAAGATAATCATATTGCGCTGTATGGCGGTTCAATCACGCGTGCGGTGCAAGAGGTCAGAAAAAATTTATCACATGTTCACAAAATTGAAGTAGAATGTGATACTATTGCGCAAGTTGAAGAAGCTCTTAAAAATGATGTTGATATAATAATGCTTGATAATATGCCTATAGACGAAATGAATAAATGCGTTAAATTAATTGATAAACGCGCAATTATCGAAGCGTCGGGCTGTATCACTCTTGATAATATTGAAGCGGTTGCACAAACCGGAGTTGATGTTATTTCTACAAGCGCAATTATTATGAAGGCTCATTCAATTGACCTTGGATTTGATTATCGTAATTAAAAATTTAAACGCTGCGCTATTTCAATGATTTCAGAGCTTTTAAAGTCTGTTAATGAGGTATTTTGTTCTATATATTCTTTTAATCCTTGTGCAAAGTGGGCTTTTTTAAACTCACCAAAGCCGTATTTTTTATAAATATATTCTATATTTAATACATTTGATCTCTCAGGCAAGAAGTCGTCTGTCAGGCAGTTTTGGTCATTTTTATGTATGTAATTTATTGTTTTTTCAAGTATATTGTATGGAATTAAATCTTCAAATTCACCGCTTTTAATAATGTAAATTTCGTCATTTGCGCGTATTTTAGCGTCTATCATTGCCTTTATGGCGTCAGCATCATTATCTAACAGTATAAAAAAGGGTAATTTTGTATGTTCTGTCATAGAATAATACTTTCTTGCAACCTGATTTTTACCGCCGGCAGGTATTAGTATAATCCCTCTTTTTTTAAGGTTTATATTAAATTTTTTAAGAATGGTTGAAAGAAGTATTCTTTCGGTTTCGCCTTCGCATAATAAAACTTTTTCAATCGGATAAAGAAGCTCCTTTTCTTCTCTGATTTTTTTAAGATCTGAATATTCATTAATTTTTTTAAGCCATTTAACATTTAATGGTAAATTTTCATTAAACCGAATTTTTTCAAGCATGGCTGTAAAATTAAGTCTAGCCGATAGGTATTGATAAGATACTTCGTTTGAATAAAAATATTTTTCCTCTAACCCGTACAAAACGGGACGGATAAAATCATGGATAGTATTATCAATTGAAGAATTGAAAATTTCCTCTGCAAGCGAAATCTCATCTTTCAAATCCAAAGTTTTTAATTTTGTATCAATTGAAAATTTGTTGATTATATCATCAAAAACCCTTTTGTATCTAACAAAAGCCGGTTCAAAACGTGTAAGCCTGTCTAATATGGTAATAAAATATTCTTGAGGGATTTTTTTATATTTCATAAACTGAAAATAGCACAAACACGCGCTTTTATAAAATATATTAAGTTATGTTAAGTTTACAAAAAAACTCTTGCATGTAAATATTTTTGCTGTAACATAAATAATGCGCCCTAAATAAAGGGCAAATAAAAAACCGTAATTGGTATGTTAATGCAAACAGCAAATAATAGTACGATCACATTACCAAAAGCGGTTATAAATAGAATCTTGTATCGTTAGTAAATCTTAAAGCCCTATTAAATGAAAATTTATACTGGGCTTTTTCTTTAATTATATGTATTTTTAATTTTTAATCAATACTACTTTTGTATTATTTAAAATAGAGGTCTATTCGATTGGTATTGATAATATTTTAAACTATTCCTTCGCGTATAGCCTTAACGGCAGCTTGGGTTCTGTCATCAACAACTAATTTTTGTATAATGTTGCAAACATGCGCTTTAGACGTATGCTCGGATATATTTAAAATTTGGGCAATCTGCTGGTTTGATTTTCCGTCAACAACTAATTTTAAAACTTCATATTCTCTGGCGGTAAGGTTCGCGTGTGTGGATTTAAAATTTGCTCTGCTCATTTGTGTGACCGGAATTACATTTGGATTAATTTCGCGCAAAATTTGCACAGCTTTTTTATCAAGCCACATTGCACCATTTGAAACAGATTTAACAATCATATCTAAAAATTCGGAATTTACATCTTTTAATACATAACCATAAATACCCATTTTCATGGCTTTATTAATAACATGTTCATTAAGGTGTGAGGTTAAAATTATAAACTTAATATCAGGCTTTTGAGCCAGAACTTTTTCTATTAAATCAAGCCCGTTAATGTCACCAAGCTCTAAATCCAATAAAACCACATCAGGATTTTGCGCTAAAATTTTACTTATACCTTCTTTGCCGCATGACGCTTCGGCCACGACACAAATTTTATTTGAACATTCAAATAATGATTTTATACCGCATCTGAACAATTTATGGTCATCAATTAGCATTAATCTGATTTTATCAGTATTTTTATTTAATATTTCAGTCATATTTTTCTCCTTAATTTGCAGTTAAGAATAACTCTAACAGGATTGAAATACATTAGAAAATATTAATAAAAAAGATTAATTATTACAGCGATTTAAACTTGAATTTACATTGTTATTTGTATTGAAAGTGATAAATATTACCTTTAGAATAAAATAGAGGCCTTTGTACATAATATACATTATCATAACCAATCGAATAACATGGAAAATAGGTTTAAACTTAAATATATTTAGCAGTATAATTTAATGGTTAAAATCTGCCTGACCATCTTGAATAATTATCGTCTGTTAATCTGGAAATTTTGGCCTTTTTTACTTTTACCCCAACCAAATTATCATCAATGGGAATAACTAAAAGATCTTTTCCCTGTTTTTCATATTTATCACTTTCACCCGATTCGCGAAGTGATTTTGCTATTTCACACGCAAGAGTATATTGAGAATTAGGTTCAAAATTTCTTGCTAAATATACGCCTTTAAAATTTATTTTTGATAAACTGTTTATTTTCATACTCTCTCCCATTTTTATAACGTTTATAAAATTATTTTTTTGCCACAAAGGAAAACCTTATGTATAATTTTAATATGAAAAAATTAAAATATGATGTTGTAATTATCGGAGGGGGAACAAGCGGGTGCGCATGTGCTTATAATTGTGCAAAGAATAATTTAAAAACGTTGCTTGTTGAAAAAAATAATTTTTTAGGCGGTTTGATGACAGCGGGTCTTGTTGTACCTGTTATGAGGTCATCTTGCGAAGATTTGAACTGTGATTATTATAAAAAACTTGTTGATACATCGAAAAAATACAATGCCCAAATAACTTACCAAGGTAATAATGACGGCTGGTTCAATCCTGAGCTGCTAAAGATAATTTTTGACGATATCTTATCTGAAAACAAAATATCTAAAAACCTTGATATACTTTTTGAAACTGATGTTAAGGAAGTAAAACTCCGTGAGAAAAAAATTGAATATGTCATTTTGAATTCAAGATTATTATCAATACCAATCTACTCGTCTTATTTTGTAGATGCAACAGGTATTGGTGCACTCTCAAAACTTGCGGGATGTCATTTTCTGGATGACACTGAAATTAAACAACAAAATTCGCTTCGTTTTATACTGGGAAATGTTGATACGGAAAAATTTTGCAAATTTATTGAGAGTGTTGATTTAGATAGGGATATTACCAATACCTATCGAAACGATATATATACTAATAACGAATTACATTTTACAACAGCATGCACATGGGATACTAACAAAAAATGGGCATTAGACGAATATCTGAAAAAAGGCGTTGAAGAAGGTTTACTCAATGAAGGCGATAGAGCATATTTTCAGGTATTTTCTATTGCAGCGGGGCATGGACAGGTTGCCTTTAACTGCCCGAGGATAAATAATTTTAATGATAATCCTTATAAATATTCTAACGAGTTAATTGTCGCAAGAAAAGCCATATATAGACTTTACAAGTTTGTTAAAGCCTTTTTCCCCGGTTTTGAAAATGCAGTTATTTCAAATATTGCTGCCCAAACAGGAATTAGGGAAGAAGGGCGTGTAAAATCGCGCTATATTTATACAAAAGACGATTTGATATCATCAAATACTTTTGAAAATCCTGTTTTAAGCGCAAACTATTCAATAGACATACATTCGGATAAGAAAAATAAATCAGTATTGCAAAAAACATCCGTATATCAGTTGCCTATTGAGTCGCTAATTAGTGCTGAGGTTAATAATTTATTTACAATAGGCAAACTGGTTGGCGCAGATTTTAATGCTCACAGCGCCCTTAGAGTACAGAAAAGCTGTATGTCAATGGGCGAAGCGGTTGGAAAATATATTGCTAAAATTATTTCTTAGCTTCGGTTTTTTGAGCGTCTTTTGACGCAAATAAACCTTTAACTTTATCTGTCAGTCCGGTTTTATCTGCAATAACACCTACAAGCAAACCGCCTGCCAAGCACAATAATGCGGGAAGCGCAACAGCAGTTGCAGCTATTGTATTTTTAGTTAATTTATCAATATTAAGGTTAATTTTGGATTCTTGAAGCATATTTGTTATAGATTCTACAAATGCCTTACCGCTTTCTCCGCCTTCTGTTTTTATAAAATTCATTACACCGCCGGCATTTGAAATTTCTTTACACATTTTAAAAGAATCAACTCCGCCCTTAATTGAACCGCCGGCCAAAGCACCAAGGCCTAAAACTTTTGTTGCCGTAACGTTTTTCTTTTTAGTATTTGTTTCATTACCTTTGAATGAAATTGCATTAATTTTTTCCATTGAAACCTCACACACTATTATTCGTATATATAATAAAACACAAAAATAGCAAAAATTGCTACTCGTTATAGATTATTCTTGCACTGGAAGTTGAATTTGAATGAATAATATAAGCATTATTTTTATCTTTAATTGCGTCTTTAAATTCTGCGCCGATTGTATTAAGGTATATAACCGCTTTTTTGGCTTTTGTAAAATCATTTTTATCGACTTTTCTTAGGTAAAAACCGCTGTTTGCATTAATTAAATGCCACAATATTTTTTTATTTGCAATCTGAGGGTAATAAGTTAAATAATTGGGATAATCAATTATCATGGCATGGATTTCGTAGCCTTGTTTAAGAAATTTTTCACTATCATAAGCAACAAAATTAACATATTCAGGTATTCTGCATGCTCTGTTTAATGCCATTGGGTGTGTTACCGTAAGGAAAATAAAAAATATAATTGAAGAAAAGAATATTTTTATGATTTTTTGGTAATTTTTTGCTTTATTAAAGTCAAAAATCCCTGATATTAAAAGAACTTCGAGCAAAAGAAGCAATGAATATATTGATAAACAAAGTCGTTTATGAAAAATAGGCTTAATAAAGATTGAAATTAAACTTATTACAGCAAGCATTGCCAGAAAACTATATAAAATGTAGCTAAACAGTTCTTTTTTATTGTCATTTACGGTTATATTTATTTTATCTTTAAATTCTTTTGAAAGATATGTAAAAATTAAATTTATTAAAATTAGCGCAATAAAAATCAAGAAAATATATTTATTTAAAAAATATTCTTTTATAGTATAGACAAATTTATAATGGTTAAAAGTCCCTATCCAGCCGTTAAAAGTGTCGTCAAGCGCTTTATTAAATGAAATTATTAAATAAGGAAGAATTGTTAAAGCACAAACAAAATTGACGCCTAAAAACTTAATTTTCTCTTTTTTTAAATTAATTTTAAAAAAACCATAGATAAAATTTGTAAATGAAAAAATAGCAAGATAATAATGTGTATTAATCGCAAGAGCGGCTATAATTGCATATTTTGTAAGATTTTTATTCGAATTTTCATCTAAATATTTAAACAAAAAATATACCGAAAAAGTACACAAAAGGGCGCATAAGCTCCCGCTTCTGACTTCCTGCGATTGATAAATACTAATTATATTTATTCCGGCAAAAAATGCACCAAAAAAAGCGATATTAGTGTTAATTCTTTTTAAAACAAGATAGATTGCCAAAGGAAGCGCACACCCAAATAAAAATGGCACAGCTTTAAGGGTTAAATCTGAATTTAAAAATATTTTTTGGGCCAAAAATTCTGTTATAAAAAACAAAGGCGGGTTGCCTGCATCCTTAAAACAGGATGAAAAATCAAGTATCGCAACGGTTTTTGTGTATAATTCATCAAGCCACAAGGGAAAATATGTTATTAAATTTAGCCTTAAAAGTACTGTCATTAAAAGGATTAAGCCAAAAATAAGTTTTTGATTTAATTTAAAATTAAAATCAAATTTATCCTTATTATATATATAAACGCAAATTGCCCCAAAAAGCATTAAATACGACACAAAAAGAGCCTTATAACCGTAAAATAGAAACAAAAATATCATACAAATGTTATTAAAAATGCCCTTATAATTTGTTATATATTCATTCGGCAAGATAATAGCGTTATATTCCAGCAGTTTGTTATTGCTATCAAGGTTAATTTTTATTTTTTTTGTTTTAAATTTAGAAATATCCTGCTGGTTATATTGATAAATATTTGAACCGACGTATAGAAAAATATTCTTAACTTTTCCGCTAAATTCATTGTCGCGCGAAACAACAGATATATTTTTCAAAGGAGAAATTGAAAATTCATTTTCAAACACTTCGGGTACAAATCTTAAATAGTGAATATTTTTGAACTTATCAGACTGAGTATCTCTGCAAATGTCGTTAAAACAAACCATAAATTCAGATTCTTTAGCATTATTATCCAATTCTAAATTAATTGTAGCGTCTTCTAAGACCGAGCCAAATAAATCTAAATGAATTGATAAATTATTTTTTATAATTGTAATGAAAGTTGATAAAATAAAACCTGCTATTAAAATCCAAAACAGTGCTTTAGGGTTGCTTTTCGTCATTCAAAACTCCAAAATTACTTTCCGATACAGAAATTTTCAAAAATATTATCTAAAATATTATCCGTTAAAACTTCGCCTGTTATTTCATCTAACGCTAAAAGTGCGCCTTTAACGTCTGATGCGCATAAATCAGCCAATGCGGTTGTATTTGCGGTTTCCGTTACTAATTTCAAATAATTAAGCGCCTTATTGAGGCATGCTTGCTGTCTTTTATTGGTTGTAAAGTTTGTATCATCCGGAATTAGGGTGGTTAGGATTTCTCTTATTTTTATTTTTAATTTATCTATCCCATGCCCTGTTACGGAAGATACGCAAATGGCGTCATTTGGGATATTTTCAGGGTCTAAATCGTATTTTGTTTTAACAAATATTGTATTTTTAGCATTTGCTAATTTAATAAGGCTTTCATCAATTTCATTAATGTTTTTTTCAAATAAAAATAATACAATTTCCGATTGTTTTATTGTTTCAATTGAATTATCAATACCGATTTTCTCAACAATATCTGCAGAATTTTTATCTCTTATTCCTGCGGTATCTATGAAATTAACAATATAGCCGTCTATATTGAGCGCCTCTTTAATCGTATCGCGGGTCGTTCCTTCAATTTCAGTTACAATGGCGCGGTTATAGTTTAAAAGAGCGTTAAATAGTGAGCTTTTGCCTGCATTTGGCTTGCCTATCAGGCATGCACTTATTCCTTCCCTTATAAAATCGTGGCTTTTTGCGTTCCTTAGTATAGTTTCGATTTTTTGAATATTATCATTACATATCGAAACGATATAATTATTTTCAACCTCAGCTACATCTTCGGGAAAATCGACAGAAGCAATTAGTCGGGAATAAAGTTCGGTTAAACTGTTTTTAACATTATTGATTTCATTTTTTAAATATCCGCCAAGGTTATTTAGTGCATTTTGAATTGATTTATTTCCTTTGGATTCAATTATATCCAGTACAGCTTCCGCCTGCGTCATATCAATTCTTTGATTTAAAAAAGCACGCTTAGTAAACTCGCCTTTTTGCGCAGGTCTTGCGCCGTTTTTTATAACCAGCTCCATTATGTTATTTAAAATAGAAGGGTTGCCATGGGTTTGAATTTCAATGATATCTTCACCGCTATAGCTGTGTGGTGCGCAAAACGGCAGTAATATGACTTCATCCAATTTAACATTATTATCTAAAATATACCCGTAATTAATCATTTTTGGCTTTATTTTTGCCGAAAATATTCTTTGCGCAATGTCAAATGCCTTGTCGCCAGATATTCTTATAATACCGACTGAGGAATGCGCAAAAGGTGTAGCAATTGCAACAATTGTATCAAAATTATTTTCCATAGGATGATTTTATCATGTTTATAGTAGAATTTATATATAATATTTTTGAGGAGATTTTTTAATAATGGATTTAGTAACCCTAACAATCGAGATATTGGGTAAACTTGCACACTATGCAGGTTCTTATGGTATGGCAATTATAATTTTTACAATAATCATGCGCATGTGTTTATGGCCTGTTAATGTTTCTCAACAGCGTTCCATGAAAAATATGCAGAATTTAACCCCAAAAATGAAAATGATTCAGGAAAAATATAAATCTAATCCTCAGCTTATGCAGCAAAAAATGATGGAGTTTTATAAAGAAAATAACTTCAACCCCACTGCAGGCTGCCTTCCTATGTTAATTCAAATTCCTATTTTTATTATGTTATATAGTGCCTTGATGAGCCCGCAATTTATTCAAATGGCAGGAAATACTCATTTTGGCTTTATTAACAGACTTGATTCAACAATTAAATCAAATGCAGGCATTTCATTAGACGGCAAGTTCTCTGTTTCTAAAAATGCAAAATTCCAAACAGGGAAAAATGCAACAGTATATTTAGATAATGAAAAACTTGAAAATATCAAGATTATTAAACCGCAAAATGCCGTTACAATTCAAGGCGATATTGCGGATAATCAGCCTATTGACCTTAAAATGGCGCTTGATGAATTGAATTTAAAATTTGAACAATTAAATAAAATTTCAAAAGCTGATGTTTCAATTATGAATATCATGACAAAAGAAACGGAAAACGTCACTTTTGAGCGCAAAGGAGATATACTTTCCGCAACTGTTCCAACAGTTCCCGCTTCAAACACAATTCATTATGACGTAATAATCCTTGTTGCATTATTCGGTTTAACTATTTGGATTTCGCAAAAAGTCATGATGAAAGCAACAGCTTCTGCAAAGCAAGATCCCCAACAGGCAGCTATACAAAAATCCATGGGAACAATCATGCCAATAATGATTATTCTGACCTTTGTATTTATTCCAATCCCTGCAGGTGCACTGCTGTATCTTGTTACAAGTAATATATTCCAAATATTTCAAACTATAATTATTAACAAACAATTAGAGCTTGAAACTGCGTCTAACAAAAAAGCTGAAGATAAAAACAACGGTATAATTGACGTAGAGGTTAAAAAGTAATAAAATCAAATTATAAAAGGACTTAAATTTGAGCGAAAAGTTAATAATTAAAGGACAAAATCAAGCGTCCGGCGAAGTTTTAATCAGCGGTGCAAAAAACTCTGTCTTAAAACTTATGGCGGCTTCATTATTGTGCAGTGATGTTTGCACTATTTACAACGTTCCGGAACTTTCTGATGTTGAAATTATGCTTGATGTTTTAGCCGAACTTGGTGCTAAAACCAGTTATGACAAATCTAAGAAAAAAATAGTTATAGATTCAACTAACTTGACCAATAATACGGCCAGCAAAGAAAATGTTTCCAAAATGCGCGCCAGCTTTTGTGTTTTAGGTTCGTTAGTCGGAAGATTAAACAGTGCTAAAGTTGCACTTCCTGGTGGTTGTAAAATAGGTGAAAGACGTGTTAATTTTCATATTAAGGGGCTTGAAACTCTGGGGTGCGAATGTAAAATTGAAGACGGATATGTTATCGCGCAGGCTTCCGAGTTAACTGGTTCTTCAATTTGTTTTGATATACCTTCTGTGGGTGCTACGGAAAATATCATGATGGCTTCTGTTACGGCAAGCGGAACTACAATCATCCAAAATGCGGCCCAAGAACCGGAAATTGTTGATTTGGCTAACTTCTTAAAATCCATGGGCGCTAATATCGAAGGCGCTGGTACAAGTCAAATTATTGTACATGGCGTAAATCAAAAAGATTTAAAAGGCTGTGAATATACAACTTTACCCGACAGAATCGAAGCAGGCACTTATATGAGCATTATTGTTGCTTCATTAGGGCATGGAATAATAAGGAACATTTTTCCGAATCATCTTACGCTTTTTACGGGCAAACTGCTTGAAATGGGCGCAAATATTAAATTGATTGACCCGAATACCATGGAAGTATCCAATAACAAACGTTTAAAAGCTATGAATTTTATTACCCAGCCATACCCCGGTTTTCCTACTGACTTACAGGCACTTGCTATGGCATTATTGAGTACATGCGACGGCATATCGGTTGTTACGGAAAGTTTGTATGAAAACCGTTTTATGCACATACCGGAATTTTGGCGATTAGGTGCTAATATTATAGTTTCAAAAAAACATGCTATAATCAAAGGTGTTGATTTTCTTGTCGGAACTCAAGTAAATTCTACCGATTTGCGTGCAGGCGCTGCACTTGTTACAGCAGCTGTCATGGCCCGCGGAGAAACCGAAATTTCAGGCTTGCAGCACATAGATAGAGGCTATGAGCACTTTGTAGATAAATTAAGGGGTTTAAATATAGACGCCCAAAGAATTAGTGAAAATACGGAAAATTTCTGTACTATAGGAGATAATCGTTATGAACCAAGAAGCACCAAAGTTTAAAAGATGGTATGACCATGACCCGCTTTTATTGAAGGTGATAAATCTTTTAAGGGATTATCAGGATGATCTTCGCGAACAGGCACAGATATTTTTAGACAGTGTTGAAGAAAAAGTTTCAAAAGAAGCTATAGACAAATTTTACGAGCTTGTAAAGCCAATGAATGGTGGCACACGCTGGTATGACAATGACCCTGTTATTTCAAAAACAGTTGAATTATTGCGTGTCGTTCCTCAAAGCGTTCAAAAAACGGTTTCTCAGATGTTCATAGAAACACTTAAATCTAACGGAATTAAAGTTGATGATTGATTTTTCTTGTTTTTGCTCAAATTTATTAACAATTTGACTTGCTTTATCATGACATCTGTTTTTAGTCAGTTTTATAGAATTAGATATCTTAAAATAATTATAACATTGCCTGTTTGTGTATTCTCTTATGCCTGCAGAAACAGCCATTCTTGCCTCAAAACTAATTAATTCAAGGTCATTCATTTCACCGTCATAATATTGATTTATTAGCGTATCAAGCATTTCTTCTTTAATCATATTAGTCCCTTTTATACTTTTTAACACTGTCTTGCACGATATTGCGAGCCCTTGCTATACGCGATTTTACAGTACCTATTGATGTTTGCGTAATATTTGAAATATCACTATATGATAACCCCTGAACTTCTCTTAAAGTAATTGGTATTTTATAGTGCATTGGTAAATTTTCAATAGATTTTTTTACTATTCTGTCCAGTTCATTATATAAAACACTATCCTGCGGATTAGACTTGTAATCAATTATATCAAGCTCTTTATCGTCATTTTTAAAGCTGATATGAGTTTGCTTTTTATTTTTTCTTAAATAATCATAATACGAATGAATAATAATTTGATTAAGCCATGACTTAAATAATTTTGGGTTTTTCAGCTGTGTAATTTTCGTGCTTAATTTAATTAATACATCCTGCATAATATCATTGATTTCGTCATCACTTTTTTTAAGGTAATAAATTGTGGAATAAATATTATTTTCTTCCTTGCGAATTAAGTCAATCATAGCCTTTTGGTCGCCTTTTTGGGCTTTTGAAATTAATGAAATATATTCTCTATTCATAATTAAAGACTATTAAAAAATTTAAAAATTCGTTATAATCTTATATATATAGATAATTGGGCAGATTATGCTGGATATAAAAAACACGATTTTAAAAAATAAAAAAACCTGCTATATATTTGATGTCACAAATATTACTGATGATATGCTTGATAAAATTGCTTTTGCACTGAATAATGGTGCAAATATAATTCAATTAAATCCCAAAAATATAACATCAATTGAATTTTTAAATTTTAGTATTAAAGTGCGCCAATTGACTTCATTGTTTAATGCGCTTTTAATTATACAAGACAGGGTTGATATCGCTATTATGACGGAATCTGACGGCGTTTTTTTAGATAAAAATTCAGCAGATATATCTTATGTTAAAAAAATCTTTGATAGTTCAAAGTTAATAGGCTCAGACTTGACTTATGCCCTCAATTCAGATTATATTATATCAAATAAGCCCTATCAAGATAAAATAACATACATTTTTGAGGATAATGCTCAATACAAGGCTGTTAAGAGGTAAATTATGACAGTAGTAAACAAAACAAAATATCTTGAATTCAAGTGCGCAAAATCGCCCACAAATAGCGATTGGCACTATGTAAAAAGAACTAATGACAAAGAAGGACATGACAGTGCTGTTGTTATAACTACTATTGTAAAAAAACCTACGGGGTATAATTTTCTTTTTATAACAACCGACAGGCCGCCTTTAAAGGCCGAAAACAAGGCTCTGTTTTGCCTTGAATCCCCTGCGGGTTTAATTGCGGATGAAGATGAAAATGAGCAGCTTCTTGATTGCGTAAAAAAGGAACTTTTACAAGAAACCGGTTATAAACCTGATAAGATTTTTGTTGAATTAAAAAATTCTTCAACAAGTGCAGGCCTTACCTCGGAAACTATTACTTATGTTACTGCTGTTATTGAAAATGACGTAATACACGAAAAACCTCTTGATGACGGCGGAATTATAAAAGACAGGTTCTTTATACCTGTTTCCAAGATTTATTCTTTTTTCAATATGGTTGATACATCAAAAATGTCTATCGCTTCTTCAACAATTTGCGGGGTATTTTACGCACTTGTCAGGGTTAAATTGTTAACATAACTTAACATAATTACGTTCAACAAGCAATTATTTAAAAAGTATATACTTTATATATACATAAATAAATTGGGAGTAACAAAATGAGCGTAAACGGATTAACAAAAACAGTTGGAAACAGTGAACTTGTTAAAGCTGGCATAACACAAGCCCCCATTCAAAGAACTGCAGCAGCTGCTGTATCATCAACAACTGAAACTTCAAGTGTTTCAACAGTTAATATTCAAGCAGTTATGGAAGAATTAAGCTCATCAAGACTCGTAGGTGCACAAAAGGATTTTGCACAAGCAATCTTAATGGAACTTCGCAAAGACAATGAAAATGCTGATATCACAGCAGCAGACGTTGAACAGTTTGTTTTAAGAACTTATGGCGAATATTACCAAGGAAACTAACGAACAGATACTTTATCGTTGCTAAAAGTTAACTCTATGTATGCTTTGTCTTTTTTATAATTTAAAGGAAGTGCTCTAAAAGGGGCAGAACTATCTATAAGGCCCGATATAGCCTTTTGGTCAAGTTCGTTGATATTTTTTGTTAAATAATTTATATTTATAACATTACCATTTTTGTCAATTTGCAATTGAACTTTGGTATAATTATTTTTTAGATATTGGCCGTTCCAATTTTTATTTAATTTTTTTTCAATACCTTTAAGATAATATATGTCAAGATTTTCATGAGTTATATAAGAAGAATTTAATATATTATAGTCAAATGTAAATTCGATTGGTATTTTTTCAAAAACATATTTCAAATCATCCGGCACATCAAATTTGCCGGATTTTTTCACTGCTTGAAGCGCGTTTTCATCTGCTTGTGCATCGCCTGAACTTTTAAAAATTGATACTTCATCAATATTTCCTTCATGGTTAACGGTAAAATTAACAGTAACGCTGTAGGAATTAGGTGACTTAGCGGGTGTCCAGTTAGACTTAATACCCTTTTCCACTAATGACATAAAATCAGATACTGAATTTTTATAGCCGGAAATTGCATTTATGGCTTCATCAATTGTTAAACTTTTATATTGATTTGTATGAATGTTTGCAAATTGGCCTAAATCTTTTGCAACACAAACTGCTTCGGGGCATTTATCTAAACTGTTAATATTCTTGAACAATTCTTTTTGAATAGCTAAAATTTGGGAATTGTCACTAAATTTTCTTGCTGTTTGATTTTTTTTAAGCATATAAATCGGTTTATATACCTTTGAAAATGGCCCTGCGCTCATTATAATTGCTGTATCGTTATCAGATTCGGCAAATAATGTTATTCTTGAATTCGTTTTATTGTTTTTAATACTGTACAAAATACCTTTTTTATAGGAATATGCGCTGTTTTTAATAAACTCAAAATCCGACAATTCATTTGCCAAAACAAACGATACAGTAAAAAGTAATGTTGCTAAAATGATTTTTTTCATAATTATAATGTTATTGCGTCAAATCCGCAGGTATTTGCGCATTTTCCGCAACCGGTGCATTTTTCTTTATCAACCGCTACTTTATTGCCAACAAATGCAATTGCTCCGTGCGGACACACCCTAACGCAAGCACCGCAGCCTGCACATTTATTGTAGTTTACTTTAGCGGTTTTATTTCCGCCGGCAACACAGCCTGCAAATAATCCGCTAAATGCAATTGCGCCTGCGGTAATTAAAATTGCTTTTCTTCTATTTGTGTTTATCTTGCTCATGACTATCCTCTACTTTCTTACTATTTTAGCATGAATAATCATGATAATTAAACAATTGTATTTATGTTAATTTTTCTTTCTTGTTCTCTTTCCGGATGTAAAAAATCAAAAATTTTACCGTAAAACTCATTTGTGCCTGTAATTTCACGTTGTTTCACGGCAATAGTTGTGTATTTACCGCTTCCGTCAGCATAATAATCTCTGTCTAATACTATAACATCACAATTATTATCAAGTGCATATTCGGCAATTGCTCTTTTTTCATCTGGTTTACATACACCGCGATTGCTTGTATTTCCGGCCCAGAAAACACTGCCGTTAAAATTAATATTGTTAATCATTGTTCTCTTCCTTTCGTTCTCTCTTATTTTAACTTTGATTTTAAATATATAAAACTGCTGAAAATTTTTTTTGATGAAAATATAAAGTTCTATTTTTGGTATAATTGAAAAATAAAGTAAAAACAAGGAAATTTGTGTGAAAAAGGTTTTTAGTATTCTTATAATATTACTCTTTGCTTCAAATGTCACTTTTGCGCTAAATTGGGTACAAATAAACGATAATTTATATATTGACACCGACACTATCGAATATTATGTGGATAGATACGGCAGTAAAGATATAGATAAATACTCTTTTTGGGTTCAAAACATTAACAGTGGAAATGAATATTGGAAAAAACTTGAAAATTCGCTTAAAAAAAATGGCGAAAAAAGAAAACCTGCATATACAAATTATAGAAATTTAATTGATTGCAAACAAAAAGTAATTACTACAAAAGCATTTATAACATATACAGAAAATGGCGAAGTGCTTGATAGTTTTGACCATAAATACCCCGAATGGAGCAGTATAGCCCCCGGTTCATACGGAGAGTATTATTACAATAATATTTGTAAGCCAACTAAAACAAAGAAGGGTATTTCAAAATTTTTATTTGGCTCATAATGAGCACAAACTCAGCAGGTAAGTATAACTAAAAGGCAATAGATAATGTTTTCAGAGAAGGGCCTTGTTTGTATATGCGATTTTACTATGTTGAAACTTATTATTTATTACATATAATATAACAATAAGAAAGGAAAAATATGAGTATCGAAAAAATTTCAGAATGTTTAACATCTGCAACAAATAAAATACAAATTGCTGATACATCTAAAATTAGTGGCAATATAGCTTTTCAAAATATTAAATCACCTTTAAACAGTCTAAATCTTCCAACTACAACGGTTGATGTTTTTGAAAGACAAGGAAAAAAAGGGTTTAGCTTTATACAATTTTTAAAAACTGTGGTTAATGAATTATTTAATAAATAATAGCTATTATGTATGAAAAATTAAAAATACAAGCACTAAAAAACCCTGTAGTTAATTCTACAGGGTTTTAATAATTTTGGAGTCAGCAATGACCTATGCCCTAATTTTCTTGTCGAGCTTTGCGAGACTTAGAAAATGGAAATGCCCTTGGGGTATGCCCTAATTTTGTAGGCGAATTTATGAGCCGTACAAAATGGAAATGCCCTTGGGGTATGCCCTAATTTTCTTGTCGAGCTTTGCGAGACTTAGAAAATGGAAATGCCCTTGGGGTATGCCCTAATTTTGTAGGCGAATTTATGAGCCGTACAAAATGGAAATGCCCTTGGGGCACGAT
>JAFVFO010000034.1 GCA_017475485.1 Candidatus Gastranaerophilales bacterium
ATTCTGCAAAAAACAGTCGAAATTTGCTTCAAGCTAATCCTTATTATTGGATTTTTCTTTTTAAACTAAATAATTAAGGTGCAAATTTCTCCGGTTTTTTGTTTTGGTGAATTAATTTTTAAAACTTAATGCTTTGGTGATTTAGTGCTTTAGTGCTTTAGCGTGAAAATATTAAACCTCACACTAATTTCTTAGTGCCTTAATGCCTTAGTGCCTTAGTATCTTCCTATTGCCTTAATGCCCTAATGCCCTAATGCCTTATTAAGTTGTCACCCTGAACTTGTTTCAGGGTCTAACCAAGTGCACTTGATAGCAAAAAACTAAAATTGCTTAGATGCTGAAACAAGTTCAGCATGACAGTTCTTAGGTTAAGTATAGAAGCCCTGTAATCTTACAAACTTTCCTAATGCCTTAATGCCCTAATGCCTTTACAAATCCGCACTCTTTTGCCCTCGTTTTGCTCGCCCAGTCCGTCGGACTATGGCTCGCTTCACTCAGGTTATCCTTTAACGGCGCCGTCGTTTGCGCCTGAAATAAAGTATTTTTGCAAGCTCAAAAAGAAAATTAATATCGGAATTATTGATATAATCGAACCTGCGGCAACAAGCCTGTAATCGGCTGAAAATGCGCTTGACAAGTTATTTATCCCAACGGGAAGCGTAAACAATTTTTCATTAGTCAAAACAATACTGGGCCATAAAAATTCTCCCCATGAGCCAATAAATGTAAAAATTGCAAGCACTGCAATTGTGGGTTTTGTCATAGGAAGTAATAATTTAAAAAATATCTGCCAAGAATTACACCCGTCAACCACCGCTGATTCTTCTATCTCTTTTGGTATTGTCATAAATGCTTGGCGCATTAAAAATATACCGAAAGCATTAACGGCAAATGGCATAATTAAGCCGATATAACCCATTAAATCAGAATAGCTATCTACCATATTTAACTTTAATGTAATTATATAGCAAGGAAGCATTATACATTGAAAAGGAACCATAATTGTTGCTAATATTGCAAAGAAAGTTATTTTTTTACCCATAAAATTCATTCTTGCCAAAGGATATGCTGCCATGGCAGATAAAATAACATTTAAAATAACACTAAAACCGGCTACAATAAAGCTGTTTATACAATATCTTACAATAGGAACAAGACGCAAAACCTCTTTCATATTATCAAAAGTAAAATCCTGCGGGAAAAATACGGGCGGATAGGCAAAAATATTTTCGCCTCTGCCTTTAAGCGCCGTTGATAAAAGCCATAAAAAAGGCAATAGTGATAAAACACACACTATAATTAATATTATATGGATAAATATATTTTTTATTTTCATATTTTATACTTATCCCTTTCAAATACAAAAATATTCAATATTGAAAATACCATAACTATAGCCAGAAGTATAACAGCACCGGCAGATGCTATTCCTAAATCAAGATTTTCAAATGCACGTTCGTAAATATAATATACTATTGTTTTAGTTGAATCCAAAGGGCCTCCGCGCGTCATAACATATATTTCAACAAAGACCTTTAAAGCCGAAATAGAGCTAATAGTGCTTACTAAAGCAATCATAGGCATAAGGTGCGGTATGGTTACAAGCATGTGTTTTTTAAAACCCGTTGCGCCATCAACCTCTGCAGCTTCATAAAGGTCATTAGGCACATTCATTAATGCGCTTAAATATATCATCATATAATATCCGACACCCTTGAATATTGTAACAAGCGCAACGGATATCATAGATACCTTAGGATCGGAAAGCCAGCCTAAAGGTGCAAAATGTAATTTTTCCAAAAAGAAATTTAACAACCCCATAGGTGCATAAAGCCATTTAAAAGCAATTGCCACAACAACTATTGAAATAATAACGGGAAGATATATTAAAACCTTATACATTGTTTTACAAGCAATTTTTTGATTTATTAAAATTGCAAGAAACAAAGGAAAAACAACCAAAAAAGGTACACAAAGTATTAAAAAATAAAACGTATTTAAAATAGTTTTTATAAAAATCGGAGAACGAATAAGTTCTATATAATTCCCAAGTCCTACAAAATTGGCATTATAGATATCATTTGAATAATCAAAAAAACTTAAATAAATTGTTTGGAAAAAAGGGATGAAAAAAAATATAACCAAAATAACTAACGCAGGCAGTAAAAATAAAAATGCGCATAAATTATTAAGAATATTTTTTTTAAAACTCCAATCCATAAATAAATACTATATTAATCGGGCTAAAAATTCAATAATGTGTATTTACTACATTGCAACTTCAAGGTTCATAGATGATTTTGTTACGCTGACAAGCATTTTTGACCTGCCTACGCGCACAAAGAAATTAGCACCCTGAGGAGTTTTTTCCGATAATCTGAAGCTGATTGTATAATTTTCGAGCTTCGGTTGTTGAAAATTATAAAGTGCAAAAACATCATCAAAAATATAACCCACTAAATTAATTGAATTATTGTACGATACGCACATAAAGCCTCTTTGCGGTGCGATTTCAACGCTTGATAATATTTCAGGCTCATCTTTTTTAACGTTTTCTTCAAGCGCTACAGGGGCTTTTTCTATTTTTTGGATTTCCGATTTTTTAACGGCAGGCTGTTCTTCTTTTTTATTAATTACATCTCTATCCGTTAATTCTATAAACGTATCTTCTTTTAATATTTTTTGTATAATATCGTATTCGCTTGTAACCTTTTTGACTTGGTATGGTTCAACTTTAACGGAATTATTATTTTCTATTGTAGGGTTGTAGCTGGATAATTCAAAATTCTTCTTATCTCCAGTCATAGGCGCCATTAACCCTGTTTGCTTAACATTTTTATCAAATACAAAGTATTGATTATTCGGCTTTTGTTTTTGAGCACTCTTTTTGCCGACTAATGTAGGTTTAGATGTTCTATCCATAAAATCAGCTTTGCTTTTAATGCGTGTTTGAACATCTTGCTTCCTTGTTAAAATCATAAGCATAATAATAAAACTCAAAAATCCCGCAATAATCATCAGCAGAAATTCTTTTATGCTTAATCCGTATTCTAATAGCTTTTTTTGCACTTTGTTTTTGAAAGTAACCAAAATAGAATCTCGATATACTTCTATATCGTCAGATAAATCTTCTTCAAAAAATTCCTGAGGTTTCTTTTCTTCTTTTATTTCTTCTTTTGGTTCTTTTAGAGTTTCTTCCTTAACTTCTTTTTCAATTTCAGGAGCTTTTTCTTCTGTAACAGGTGCTGCGGGCTCTTTTACTTCTTCTTTTGGTTCTTCTTTTTTAACCTCTTTTTTTTGCGGTTTTACTTCTTGTTTTTGAGGTTCTTTTTGTATTTTTTTAGTTTCTTGTTTTTTTACTTCCGGTTTTTTTTCTTCTTTGGTTTGCTTTACTTCTTGCTTTTTAGTTTCTTGTTTTTTAGCTTCTTTTTTTTCTTGCTTTACTTGAGGTTCTTGTTTTTTATCTGCAACTTTTGCCGCAGCTTTAGGCACGGTAGTTTTAACCTCTTTTTGAGGTAAAATGTTTGCCTTCTGCGCACTTTTAAGAGTACTATCCTTTGAAGAAGAATCTTTTATGTTCTTCTGTTCTTGAACCAAATTTTTTTTTTGAACTTTGGTATCGGATACCGCCGTTTTAACTTCTTCTTTTTTTGTATTGGCTATTATTACCGTTTGGGGGTTTGCTGCCGTTGTAGCCTTTGTGTTAATTGTGAAATTGATAGGCTTTGTTGTTGTTATATTAATTTTTGTATATCCGTTTTTAACATCCGACCCCGCGTAGGGAAAAACTTGTGCGCTGACCCCTCTGATATCAGAGTTGCCGGCAGATAAATTCTGAGTGGAGTTTTTTGTTTCGGGTAATAAGATATAATAATTTAAGTCGCTTTTTTTGATAACTTTAACGGGTTCTGTGAATTGTTTTGAAGTGTATAAATTAACACTGTATGAAGTGTCTGACGCTTTATTCAGTTCAATTTTCGTAAGGTTGTTTTTATATTCGCTATCAAGCGCAAAACTAACACTTGATAATGCTGATATTACAAATATTGATAAAGTGCTTATTAAAACCCTGTACACTTTTACTATCTCCGCTTCTTTTATCGTTATTTATATTATAATATAAATATAGTTTATTGTAAAAATAAAATTAAGGAATATATGGAAGAAAATAATAAAATTAAATCAGGTGTTGTAGTGCTTGTGGCGCGTCCTAATGTCGGAAAATCGACACTGTTAAATAAAATTTTAGGGCAAAAGGTTGCAATAGCAACTCCTTTAAGGCAAACAACAAGAAAAAATTTAAAAGGTATTTATACCGATTCTGATTCACAAATTATTTTAGTTGATACTCCCGGAGTACATAAACCCTTAAATGAGCTTGGGAAGTACCTTTCAAACCAATCTAAAGACGCAATTTCAGATGCTGACTTAATTTTATTTTTAGTTGACGCCACACAAAACTGCGGGCTTGGGGATAAATGGATTTATGAAAATTATTTAAAATCTACAAAAACCCCTGTGTTGCTGGTTTTAAATAAAGTGGATTTAATAAAAGACCTTGAAACAAGAGAATTGAACCTTTTTAGCTATAAACAGATGTTTGAATATAATACAGATTCCGTTAAAGTTAGTGCTAAAACGGGCAGAAATATTGGTGATTTAATTAAAAAAATTAAAAATTATCTTCCGTATTGCGAAAAACTGTATTATGATGATAGAATTGCAGATACAAATATGAGGGAAATTGCCTCTGAGATAATCAGGGAAAATATTATCTTAAATACTCAAGATGAAGTCCCGCATAGCGTTGCTGTTTTAATAGACAGTTATAAGGAAGAAGAAAAGATTGATAAAATCAGTGCAAACATTATTGTAAATAACGAGAGCCAAAAAGGTATATTGATAGGTAAAAAAGGCACTATGCTTAAAAAAATCGGAACGGGTGCACGAATAGAGCTTGAAAAAATAACACAGAAAAAAATTTTTTTAGAACTTTTTGTAAAAGTGCAAAAAAATTGGCTTAAAGATAAAAAAATGCTTAAAGAATTTGGATACGAATAAGGATAGATATGATTACTTTTATTTTAGGAATTTTAATTTTAGTTTTAGGTTATGCTTTTTATTCAAAATATATAGAAAGTCTTTTTTCGCCTGACGAAAGAAAAACCCCTGCCCTTGAAATATCTGACGGGGTTGATTTTGTACCCATGGGTAAAAATAAAAATGCACTTATTCACCTTTTGAATATTGCGGGCATGGGCCCTATAATCGGTGCAATTCAGGGAATTTTATTCGGGCCTATAGCTTTTATTTTAATTCCTTTAGGTTGTATATTTATGGGTGCAGTTCATGATTATTCAATCGGTATGCTATCTATGAGGAATAACGGAGCGCAAATTACCGGTTTAATTGAAAAATACCTTAATAAATTTGCTTTTAAGGTATTCATAGTTATCGTTTCAATTATGTTGTTGTTATTAGCTACGGTTTTTGTCTATACTTCGGGAGATATTTTTGTTGAAAGATTTTTCCATATTAAAGATTTTGTGCTCGATAACCCTATTGTTTTGGGCACATATTTAACTATTTTAGCTTATTTTATTTTGGCAACTTTATTTCCTATTGATAAAATTATAGGTAAATTCTACCCTATATTGGGTGCATTGCTGATTATAGGTACGGGTTTTATTTTAATCGGCTTTTTTATCAAAGGGGTTCATCTTCAAAATATAGATTTTAAAAATTTAAACCAACATCCCGATAATTTGGCTATAATTCCTATGTTTTTTATGACGGTAAGCTGCGGTTTGCTTTCCGGTTTTCATGCAACGCAGGCAACAATTATATCCCGCGCGGTAGAATCCGAACATCATGCAAAAAGAATTTTTTACGGAATGATGACATTAGAAAGTCTTATAGCAATAATTTGGGCTGCAGGGGCAATGGATATTTATTCGCTTAATTTAGCACCTGAAAATATTATAGGAACAGTGAATGTAGTTAATATAATTGCAGATAAATTTGTTCCTTTGAATTTGGCATATTTAGTTACAATTGCAGTCATTATCCTTCCCATAACTTCAGGAGATACGGCACTTCGTGGTTTAAGAATTACAATAGCGGATGCAATAAATCTTCCTCAAAAAAATATAAAAAACAGGTTCATAATTGCAACACCTTTAATTTTAGCTGTTTTAGGGGTTTTGGTTTGGGCAAAAATGAACACAGGCAGTTTCTCTTTGATTTGGAGATATTTTACCTTCTTTAATCAGTTAATTGCTATTCCTTGTTTATTTTGTGCAACAATATATTTAAAATCCAAGAATAAAAATTATTTTGTAACTTTTATACCTGCATTATTTTATGTATTTATTACAATGAGTTTTATACTTAATGCAAAAATAGGTTTTAATATTAATCTAAAAATAGCTGAAATTATAGCGTTATTTTTAACTGCTTTATGTGCTTTTTATATTTTAAAACGCAAAGTAGAAGATTAATCAGGTATAGCAAATAAAAATACTATTGTACCGGGTCTTTCCGATATATATATCGGCCTTTGACCCGATAAAAGCATATATTCATATAAATTGCGCGCTTTTTGAGGGGTGTATATTTTGTGAAATTCTCCTATTATAATTTTAAATTTTGACAGAAGACCGCTTTTTTGCAATTGTGGCAAAACCTCGTATTCAGAGCCTTCTATATCTATTTTTAAAATATAATCATAATTTGTATTATTTTCCCTAAAAATATTTTCAACAATATCTTTTGAATTTTTCAGAATAATTTTTTCTTTTATGACTTCGGATTTGTAAAGTTCGGGCCGTTTTATCCTAAAAGTTTCGTTTGTTGTAGATAAAAAATCATAATCAACATAGTTAAATATTTCCGCTTCTTTATCTTCATTTGAAATTCCGAAATTATGAGGTATGATTTTTTCTTTTAAATCAGGGTTGAGATTGAATTGCTCTAATGCTGTATTATAAGTTTTTTTGCAGGGTTCAAATCCGTAAACTTTTTTACACAGGTTATTGTGTGCAAAATATAAAGAAGCGTAACCCCTGTTCATACCCATATCAATAACGATATGTTCTTTTAAATCAATGTAATTTTTAAGTTCATAAGTTTTATGATAAAAAATTTCAGGTATTATTTGATATGCTTCGTCCGGACAGGTTAAATTGATATTGTAGTTATCTTTAACATATTTTATCCACTTATATGATTTAGGTACTATATCTTTAATTATAATATTTTTATTTTTTGTAATATCTTTTAAAAATGTTCTTAAAACATCAGGATTAATAACCGTTGTTAAAAGAATATCGAAATCTAAAGAGGGAATTTCATTCGGAGAATAACAAGAAAAATTATAAAATTTATCTTTTGTATTATTTTGAAATTTTTTATCCGCTATAGCAATTATATTTAATTTTGAAAAATCAATTTCCTTGTATAATTCTTCAAAAAACACACCCGCACCATATAAAAGAATTTTCTTATCTTTATATTCTTTTTCGATTTTTTCAAAATTTTTATGGATACAATCTAAAATTACCATTTTTTTGCCTTTCGTTTATTTTTAAATATAACAATTAAAATAGTTTAGGGCAATTTTTAACATTCAGGTGTTTTGTAAGAAACACAAGAAAAGGAAAAGATATGAATATTTTAGCAATTTCACCGGTTAATTTTATAAATTTTAAGAAAAATAATGCGACTCCGAGCTTTGGCGCAAGAACAATTTATCCTAATAAAGATACTTTTGAAAAAAGAACTATTCTGCAGCGTGATGAAGCAAAAATGGCTGCACAAAGGCCCAGAGAAGACCTTTTAAACTCATGGAATGTTAAAAAGCCTGAGGTTAAAGAAAAAATAAGACAATTACAGGGCGAACAATTTGACCATGTTATGTGGCTTGTTCAAAACGGCATGGACCCAATGTATGCAAGCCAAATGGCAACTTTGGATACTCGCCAAATTGAAAGAGCATACAAACTGCTTGACGCAGGGATACCTGATTCATGGGCAGCGGAATTCGCAGGGCTTGATGATAGCAGATATGAAAAATCCATTCAGCTTTTAAGACGCGGTGTTCCGGCTTATGATGCTTCCGCGCTTGTTATTAAAACAATGGAAAAAGATTATCCGATGGTTTTAAGATTAATTGAAAATAACATCCGCCCTCAAAATATTTATCATTTAATGGAATCGCCAAGTGATTATCTTCCGAATGCGGTAATTAATTTTGCAAATAAGGGCGTTGATGATAATGACGCTATTAATATTATAGAAAAAAATTCGGTTGAAGCCTCTTATAAAGGCTATATTGCAAAGGGCTATAACCCGCAATTAGCAGGAACTTTGGCTAATATTTCAAATATGACGGAAGATAAGGAAGATAATGTAGCTCAAATCCTTGTAAAATTTTCAAACTTTCCGCCGGATGAAAAGAAAGCAAATTCAGAAGTTTTGACGCGCTACATCAGAAAACACAGAAATGATTTTAATGAATTTTCGGAATATATTCAAGATTTTGACCTTGATTCAATTCTCCCGTACATTCCCGATAGTTTCTCTTTTAAGAATATTATGGCTATGGTAGATTATCACTATCGCCACAAAACGGAAGAATTTAATGAAGATACCCTAAGTTTTCCTGAGGATATGGTTAAATTTTTAAGCGACAATTATGTAGATGCAGATAATCTTGAAGAACTTTTATCGGCATTTCCTGCGACAAACAGAAACATAGGTTCATTACCCGAAGGCTGGGTAAATTCTGCATTAAACAAGGATGAAATTAAGGAAAATATCTATAATGCCATAGACAGATTCAAGCATGAAGGCAAAATTGAAGATTTTGAAGAAGAATTATCTTACTTATTAAATAAAGATGTGCAGGTGACAAAACTCGGTGCAGGTTGTTACGGCACAGGATACAAAATATCCATGGAGGGATGTGAAGATATTTGCTTAAAAATCTTCTATAATTCAAAACTTGCCCGTACAGATAAGATTAATGACCATGGCCAGTTTGTAGAACCGCAAATGGCATTGTTCGCAAATAATCATTCGGATAAATATGTTAAATTTTATTTTGGCAGATTGGGCGGGATAAATACCCAAGACGGCTTTATGGTTTGCCAATATTTAGATAGACATGTACCTATAATTCCGACAAACCCAAAAGATACAGATATATATGATATCCATACAGAAGACACGCTTGACGGTTATAATATGATACAAGGTATTATTTATGACTTTGGAACAACAAGAATAAATGATTCTGAGGGTTATCCCGTGCGCTGGTTTATGAATTAACCTGCAGTTAGTGGGTTCAAGGCTATTAATTTTTAAAATAAGGATTATTCTTAGCTTCCTCAAGACAATGTGCAATAAAGTGTTCCATATTTGTATTGGGACACTTGGAAAGATTATCTTGAAATTCAATTAAATCTATCTTTGTGCTGTTTTGTTTGTATTTTGTTTCTGTAGGAAAAATCTCAACATATTCTTTCTTTTGGTCTTCGGGGTGTTTTTTCTTATATTTAATTTTTGATTTTTTTAATACATCTTCAAGATTTAAGATGTTATAGATAGGAAAAATATAATCTTTGCACCAAAAATCTTCAAACATTTCTTTAGCTATGTAACTATTTTTTTGCTTTTGTGTGCAATCATCAGTATCCATAATTGTAAAAATTTTTAAATCATCAGGGATGATTATTTTACCTTTATTATCTATAGGCAATGAATCTCCCAGTTCGTTTTTAAAATTTTTTAAAGAACTTGTGCATTTATTATGTTTTAAAAACTTCATTAATGATGTAATTTGTATAGAACTTTTACCGTTATTCCTTGCCAGTATTTCCATTTGCAGTCTGAGTTCAGATTTTATAAAACTGCACATTTGATATTCGGATTTACCATGGACTATGACTATAGTTTTCAGATAATTACAGTGCTTCATTCAAGCTCCTGAGATAAATCATCAAAATCAACATCCATAGGAATGGGTATTGCACCATACAAGCCTTTAATGTAACGTTTTCTTATATTTAAGTTGGGATGAATTCTTTCTTCAAATACGCTTATGGGCAGGATTTTTTTATTTGCATCCATATCAAGGGTAAAAACATAGATAGAATCTTTCGGTATTATATCCGATTCCAATAAGGATGTATTATGTGTTGTAAGTATAATTTGCCCATTTATTGATTCGCACAGGCATTCGATAATTTTTTTCATAAGAACATCATGAATTCCGGAATCGAATTCATCTATAATAACTACTCCGCCTTCGTAGGCCGTATATATAAAAGGAAGCATTCTTAGAAGTTTTAATGTGCCCGTAGATTCATCTTTGAGGCTTATATCTTTTAGTTGGCCAAATATTTGTTTTTTGAAATACAATTGATATTTGATTTTATTATTATCAATATTGTCAATTTGATAATATGCCCCTTTTATATCGGAATATGTATTTGTAAAGAAATAGTTAACAAAATTTTCCATTTTTAACAGTTTATCTTTTTCTTCGGTTTTAATTTCCCCTGCTTCCAGTGCTCCTAATAACTTATGTTTTACACTTAAAATGCCATGGGAATTCCAAATTCTTTGATTTACATATAGTGATATTTTAGTAAACATAATATATATGTCATAGAAATTGCTTATAATTCTTTTCTTAACATAATCTTTTGCTTTTGTTCTGATATCATAAAATAAAAGCGATAATACGGAATGATTACCTTTGTATTGTTCAATAGTATTAATAAATTCTTTATAATATTCGGAATTTTTAAATATATTTTCATTTACTTTAATGCCTTTTGAAGTTATGCTAAAAAATTCTGTTGTATTTTTATTTAAAATAGAGCTAAGGCTTTCTGATATAATTTTTTCATTGCCCAGTTCAATTTTATAAACTCCGTCTTTATTTTTATATCTAAAGCCAAACTCAAGCAAAATATTTCCTTTAGAATTAACTGTTTTATATTTTTGAATAATTGAAGCAATGTCTTTAAAATTATCTTCCAAAAAGTCTTTTGGAAAATTTAAAAGATTACCCTTTTTTCTTTCCTCATTTATTTTTTCTAAAAGAATACTTTTATCGTTTAGCGCACTTCGTGTAAGCGTTGTTTCATATAAAGCGGAAAAAGCGGATATTAAATTTGTTTTTCCGGAGCCATTTTCTCCATACATTAAGACAACTTTTTTAGGCTTATTGGCCTTAGCCGTAAAATCAACCTTAACATCAATTAGTGATTTAAAGTTTTTTAATTTTATATATTTGAACATTTTTTACCTCTTATATTTAAATTATATAACAATTTTTAACATTTTCAATATATTTTTGCATGATTTTTATAATTTCTGTTATAAATTATAACAAAATCGAATGAAATAAATTTTGTACTATTGTTAAGTTTTGTAAATACAGATTTTCAATATATAACTGCATTTTGGGGACTGTTAAGTTTTCTTTACAAAAGTTCAGCGCCCTGTATTTAATTTTTTTGCCCAAAATGCCGATTAATTACTCAAATTAGTATAACGAGTAAGAAAGGTTTTAAAAATGGCAGGTACTATTGATCCTAAATTTTCAATGAGCACGGACCAAATGAGAGCTCTGGTTCAAGCCGCAGATTTAGCAGACGGAAAAGCGGATGGTGTATATGAAGACGGAAATTTACAAGATGCATTATTGCAATTTGGACAAACTGACGCAGGCCAAGCATTTAGCAATATATCACTGGAAGATATGGCTGCCATAATGGATTCTATTGATGAGGAGTTTGGTGTACATGCAAAAGGTTTACAAGCAGCTTCTACAAATAGAGAAGATGCGGCTGAAGAAATATATGGAGATAGAAGAAGCCAAGATTGGAGCGGTGTAATAGAAAATAATGCCGGAAATCAACAGATTACGGCAAGCAGAACCCATGAAGCTGCAGGTGCAAGAGCGGAAATATATGCTAATCAAGCGTCAGCCGGTGCGAGTACAAGAGCTGATGCAGGTAGTTTTAACGCAGGTGCGCACTTAACATCTGATTTTAACCCTAATGCAAACAGCAATTATTCATGCCAATATAGTACTTCGCCAAATATTGATTCTGCCAGAACATCTCAAGAATTAATTAATGATAAACAAGGCTTTATGTCGCAAGTTGATAGTCAGCGTGCTGAAGTAGATAATATAAAAGGATTTTATCAATCATCTGTTGATCAAGCGAAAGAAGCATACGAGGCTGAACTTGCAAAACAAGAAGTTACGGATGCGCAAGGTAATGACTTAAAAGCTACAAGAGAAGCTAAAAATCAAGAAATTGAAGCTCAACAGGCTACTATTGACGGCATAAAACAGAGTATGACCGATATGGATACTCAAATAACTGCTGCAAATGACGCAAAAACTGCGGCGCAAGAGCAGCAAACTGCCGCAAATGAGCAAATGACAACCGCAAATCAAAACATGAGTACAGCAACAACAGCAATGTCTAATGCTCAAACTCAAATGAGCGGTGCACAATCACAAATGTCCGATGCTCAAGCTCAATTACAAGCTGCTCAAGCTCAAGCAAGAAATGCCGGAGATGATGAAGGAGCGAAACAAGCAGCCGCACAAGCAGTTACGGCGGCCCAACAGGCAATCGCAGCAGCTCAACAAGCAATTCAAGCAGCTCAACAAGCAATTAGTGATGCACAAAATCAAATCACATCTGCGGAAGCAGAAATAGCGGCAGCCGAAGAAGCAATAGCTCAAGCAGATCAAGCCGTAGCTGACGCAGAACAAAATATTTCAGATTTAACCGAACAAAAAGCACAACTTGAAACCGATATTTCAACACAAGAAGATATCATGGAAGGCTTACAAGCTGAATTAACAGAAATTGATAACCAAATCCATGAGGCAGTACCGGAAGGCAGTGACGTACAAAAAGCCCTTGAAGCATATCAAACGGCACAAGCAAACCAAAATGCTGCAGTAAGCGCTGCTCAAGCTGATTTACGCACTATGGAACAAAATATAGGCCAGTATGATTCTGCAATTAATAATGCAAAACAACGCGAAAAACAAATGGAAGTTGAAAACGGTCGAACAGGTGATGTAAGGGTTAACACTGCAGGTGATGTTTCATCAATTAGAGAAGAAGTCGGCTTGAGTGAAAGCGCAATGGTTCTTAATAATGAAGATCAATCAAGACTTGCAATCCAACAGGCATTCCCTGGTGTTGACTTATCTAATGTAAATGCTTCAAATGGTGATTCCGGAATGTATTTTGAAGTTCCCGTAATCGATCCGCATTCAGGCCAAACTATTGGTACAGATTTCTATAAAACAATGGTAGATGACTCAGGAACCGTTCAGGTTGTACATACTCAACAAAGAGATAATAAAGACGCATATACGAACGTTACAACTTTAAATAATGCCCACGCTCAAGTAAATTGGTCTTCTGTTCCTGGTGCAGGTACAGTTAGAACTGGTGTATCAGAAATGACGGTAGTTGATACAAGTGCACCAAAGGCTACTACTACAACAACTTTAGGTAAAGACGGTACAACAGCAACCACAACGTTTGACAGAACCCATGGTGATAGTGATGCTACTTTAACAACTACAACAACACAACCTGATGGTTCAAGTGTATCTACACAGTGGCGCTCAGAAGGTTTGGGTTCTTCAATATCTGTTACTTCAACAGATTCTGACGGAAATTCCGTTACTACATATCAAGATGGCAGAACCCACTGGGAAGACAGTGAAGGTACACATAACTTAACTCAAACAGGTAGCATAGCAAGCGGTAATCATAAAATGACTACGACAGATGTGGTTAAAGGGCCGGACGGAAAAACAACTGAACACACGACAACCACTCAGCTTACAGACGGTCAATATGAGTTTGAAGGCAGAACCTATTATGTTGAAGGTGGTACTTTAGGCTATAGAGCAGGCGGGCCAAATTCATTATTGTTATGCGCTGACGCAGATACTTATAATAGATTTATGGAACAATACCCTGAGGCCGTATCATCAAGCACATCAGACGAACAAAGACACGAACCTACATCAAAACACAGATAAGGTGAAAATAAGATGTTAATATTTAAAAAGGTATCGACAAGCGATACCTTTTTAAATTAGCGGACGACGGGGTTTTCTTGGATTTTGACAACTCGAAAACTTAGTATTCCATTTCGATTTTACTAATGTAAAATCTCCATTTCATAAGTTTTCTCGAACATAC
>JAFVFO010000035.1 GCA_017475485.1 Candidatus Gastranaerophilales bacterium
CGCCGAAAATGCAAAGAAAGAAAGTGAACCGAAAGAAAGAAAATTCCGGCTTGGTTTAATGCGGGTTGTTATACAACGTTTTAAAAATTAATTCTGCAAAAAACAGTCGAAATTTGCTTCAAGCTAATCCTTATTATTGGATTTTTCTTTTTAAACTAAATAATTAAGGTGCAAATTTCTCCGGTTTTTTGTTTTGGTGAATTAATTTTTAAAACTTATTGCTTTTGTGTGAAATCTTAAAACCTTGCAAAATTTCCTAGCGCCTTATTGCCTTAATGCCTTAGTGCCTTCAACAAAACAAAACACATTAATATGTTATAATTACTTTATGAAAAAGATTTTAATTCTATTTTTAATTTTCTTCTGCACAAGCTGTTATGCTGCCGATAGCTTGAGCTTTATATATATTAACGGTTCAAATAACAATGATTCCAAAATGAAAAATTGGTATGAAAAAGGAGTAAACAAACTTCATCCGACCCTTAGAAAAAAATTTCTAAAAAACAGACAAATCAAAAAATATTATTCTTCTCTGGGCGGAATAAATATAAAAGAACAGCCTGTTATATTTTTCTGGGGATATAACAGCAAAAATGACCTTAATTTTGTAAAAAGCCAGCTGAAAGTATCCAAAATGGTCAGTTCAACCGGTGCTTATATTGTCAGAAATTTAATAACGGAATTTTTGCATGACGCTATATGGGTGCAAAAACCGCACAATATGCTTCCTATATTAGATGAACTTAATGAACAGGTAAAAATAGAAGCCAAAGAAGGAAACGGAGTAATATTATACGGATATTCAGCAGGTACATTTGTAACTTATGAATATATGTTTAATAAATTAAGATACATAAATATTGAAAATCTTTTTAAAGCGCTAAAACAAGATGACTTATCAAATTTCATAAAAAATAATCCTAAAAATAATACCTGTATAAGTGCTTTGACTGAAGATAAAGAAGGCCTCGGAACATTATCTTCAAGCGGTCATTTAATTTTAAAAGATGATAAAACACTTTTAAAATCTAACTATATGAAACTTGATGATTTAACTGAAAATTACTGTGCGCCCGATAATATGATAAAAGGTGTGGTAAACTTTGCAAGTCCTCTGGTATTATTTTATTCCGATATGTCAGATGAAAATTATGAATTAAATTATTATAATAAATTAATGATAAAATACGTTTTACAAAACGAAATTTTTATGATGACAGTCAATTTTAAAGAAGACCCTCTGGGCTTTCCAACCAATCGAAATATGACTGTGTCTGAAATGGAACAAAGGCTTGATATTTCAATAGATAATCCCAAAGGGGTAATTTATGATAATTCAAGCATTTGGTCAAAAAGAATGTTTCCTTTTGCGCATACTTCCTATTGGAGCGCAAAAGGCACATTTTCTAATTCTATTGTAAAAAGTTTTATAACAGGGTATAAATTTTTATATGATACAAAATATCAGCAAAAAGTAATTAAGAAAAATCGCAAAAAATCAGAACTTTAATATGTATGAAAAATTAAATGAAATTAAAGAAAAGTGTTTAAATTGTAAGAAATGTCCGCTTCATGCTTCAAGAACAAATGTCGTATTTTCTGACGGTGTTGCAAATTCAAAACTTGTTTTAGTAGGTGAAGCACCCGGATACTGGGAAGATATGAAGGGACTTCCTTTTGTCGGGCGCGCAGGACAATTATTAGACAAAATTTTTGAATGCGTTAATTTATCAAGAAAAGAACATGTCTATATCTGCAACACAATAAAATGCAGACCGCCTGAAAACAGAAACCCCCTGCCCGAAGAAAAAGAAGCCTGCAAGGAATATTTAGATAAACAATTAGAAATTTTAAAACCGAAAATAATTTTAATCTGCGGTTCTGTTGCGCTTAATTCGCTTTTGCCTAATGAAAAAGGGATTACGCGCGCCAGAGGAAAATGGTTCGATGGGCCAAACGGCGCTAAAATGATGCCCATATTTCACCCTTCATACCTTTTAAGAAATGACTCGCGTGAAAAAGGAAGCCCGAAATGGCTTATGTGGCAAGATATTAAAGAAGTTAAAAGAATGTATGATACTCTTTAGGCTATAAATTTTTCTATTGCTTCAAACATATTTTCAAGGTAAATTTTATCTTTTGATGAGAAAGCCAAGACTTCATTTTGAAATTCGCGCTTTAATGTTGCCATTTTTTTAGATACTTCATTTCTTGAAATATAATCACATTTGGTTAAAATATTAACACAGGGAATATTATTATGTTTGAGCCAGGTCTGCATTTGTTTATCATTATTTTGTATATCATGGCGCGCGTCAATAAATTGAAATGTGGTAACAAGATTTTTGCGTTTTAAAAGATAGGTTTCTAAATTTTTCTGCCAGATTTCTTGTTCTGCTTTAGATACTTTTGCATAACCATACCCCGGTAAATCTGCAATTATAAAAGGGTTTATATCTGTTGTGATTTCAAATATATTAATAAGGCGGGTTTTGCCCGGAGTATTAGAGGTTTTGGCAAGTTTTGAATTATTGCAAAGAGTATTAATAAATGTTGATTTACCGACATTAGAACGCCCTAAAAGCGCAAATTCAGGGCAAGCTATTTCGGGGCATAATTTCAAATTAGGCGAGCTTAGAAGAAACTTCGCTGTTTTTATTTTCATTTTCTAACCGCCTTTTTTGGTTCATTTTACGTTTATATACAACACTGCTTAAAAGATTGTATGCGCCTTCATTATTGATACAATTAATTCTTATAACATTATCATCAAGTTCAACATCAATTGATTTAGTATCAACAAAATCAGACCTGAAACCTGTTATTTGAATAATCCTGTTTCTAAGGATTGAAACACGTTCAGATATAAATTGCTCAAATGAATCCATGATTTTGTTTTTACTTTTCATTAAAATTATTATAACAAATCAGAGTATTTTTTGTATAATTATAAAATAAGATTAAGATAAATAAAGGAATTACAATGGAATTATATCATGAAATAACACCCGAAGGTTTTGGAATAGCAATAGAAAAAGATGAACATTTGTTTTCGGGTAAATCCGATTTTCAAACAGTTGATGTTTTTCACTCCCGTGCATTTGGCAATGTTTTAACTTTAGACGGCCTTATGATGGTAACAGAACGTGATGAATTTTTCTACCATGAATTAATTGTTCATATTCCTATGTTAACCCATAAAAATCCCGAAAATATTTTAGTTATAGGCGGAGGCGACGGCGGTACGGTTCGCGAACTTCTAAAACACCCGTCTGTTAAACATATTGATATGGTTGAAATTGATAAAATGGTTATCGATGTATCTAAAAAATATTTCCCAACCGTATCTTGCGGGCTTGATAATCCCAAAGTATCTGTTTTGGTTCAAGATGCAATTGATTTTATAAAAGATAAAGAAAATGTTTATGATGTTGTTTTAATTGATTCAACAGACCCTATAGGCCCCGGTGAAGGCTTATTTAACGAAGGATTTTATAATAACGTTAAACGCGCACTTAAAAAGGGCGGTATAGTAGTTCCGCAAACAGAAGGGCCTTTTGGGCAATCTGAAAATATGAGAAAAACATACAGGCTTTTAAATAAAGTATTTAAAAATGTTGCTCCGTATTGTTCACCCATGCCCACATACCCGGGCGGATATTGGTCTTGGGGTTTTTGCTCTGATGATATAGAAATACCTTTGGATTACACAAAAATTGATGAAAAAAGAGCAAAAGAAATTGAAAAGACTTGCAAAATATATAATAGGCTCTACCACTGCGCAGTATTTAATGTGCCAAATTTTGTTAAAGAATTGGCTAATAAAGGCTAATTTATGGTACTAAAAGGTGAAATAATTATACCTCCCGATAAGTCAATCTCTCACAGAGCTTTAATTTTTTCAGCGCTGACCAAATCGCGCGTTAAAATAAAAAATTTATCAAAAGGCGCTGATTGTATTTCAACCCTTAAAATATTTGAAAAATTAGGGGTTAAATATGAATTTTTATCTGAAAGAGATTTGATTTCCGATAGTTCTTTTTGGCTTAACAGTAATGGAAATTATACATTTGACTGCGGAAATTCAGGCACTACAACAAGACTTTTAACGGGGCTTTTTTCAGGTCTTAAAATAAATTGCACGCTTGTTGGCGATGAAAGTCTATCAAAACGCCCTATGAAAAGAATTATTGAACCCTTAAGTTTAATGGGTGCAAAAATTACATCAAATGATAACAAACTTCCTTTATCCATAGAAGGTGCTGATTTAAACCCGATTATATACCACTCCCCGATATCATCCGCGCAGGTTAAAAGTGCTCTGTTACTTGCAGGGCTTAATACCAAAGGAAAAACAAGGGTATATGAAAAAACACTTTCAAGAAACCATTCTGAAATTATGCTTAAATATTTAGGCGCAAATATTATAACAGGCAGGGATGAACAAGGTTTTTATACAGAAATTGAAAAATCCAATTTAATTTCAAAAGATATAGAAATTCCGGGGGATATTTCATCTGCCGCATTTTTTATGGTAGCGGGTGCAATTATTCCAAATTCCGAAATTCTAATTAAAAATGTCGGAATCAACCCCACACGCTCAGGAATTATTGATATCTTTAAACAATCGGAAATTGATTTTGAACTTATCAATGAAAGAAATATAGCAAATGAATTAATAGCAGATATTAAGGTAAAATATACGCCTGAAATCAAACCTTTTAAAATTGAAGGCGATATTATACCGAGATTAATTGATGAAATCCCGATTTTAGCTTTGCTTGCAACACAAGCACAAGGGGAAAGTATTGTAAAAGATGCCACTGACCTTAGAAATAAAGAATCGGACAGAATTAAAACTATTTGCGATACTTTTAAACTTTTCGAGGTTGATATTGAAGAAAACACTAACGGCTTTATAATTGAAGGGAAAAAAGATTTTAATAAAGATGTAACCTTGCAAACCTACTTAGACCACAGGCTTGCAATGACATATTATATTCTTTCTTTAATTAATAAAGGAAATACGGAAATTAAAGGCTTTGAATGCACAAATACATCTTTCCCCGAATTTTTGGATTTAATTAATAAATTAACAGTATCCGATATCTAATTCATCACATAAATCATTAAAATATTTTACAGATTCAACCAATGCTTCAAAATCAAATATTTCAAATGTAATTGTAGGATATAATTGCATATCTTTTAAAGTTTTTAGAATTTCTTTTATATCAATATTACCGTTCAAAAGGCTTGAATGCGAATCTTCATCTTTAAAATTATTATGAAAATGCAAATGCGTAAGCATAATTCCATACTCTTTAATCCATTCGGAACATGACAAGTCGGAATGCAGATTACAATGCCCTATATCAAGCGTAGCTTTAAAATATGGCGAATTTATTGCGCCTATAAGGTTTCTGATATAGTCAGGATTAGGCTCATGGACATTTTCCATGCCGACAATTATTCCTAAATTCTCATAATTTTTTATATATTCTTTAAAAAATTCAATGTTTTTCAAAAAAAACATCTCTTGATAACTTTTTTGCTTTAAAAGATTATTTAAACAAGTATGCAAAACAACCTTTTTAACATCAAATTCTGAAGCCAAATCAAGGGTCTGATTATACCTTTTAACACTAACCTGCTGTATTAAAGGGTCTTTTGCGGCAACATTCAAATTAGAAAAAAACCCATGGAGAGTAACATCACCTTCAAAATCATTCAATATTTTTTTATATTCAATTTTATTTTTTTCATAATTTTCATCAATTTCGCTTAATTTGCCAAATCTTGAAATCTCAAGCCCGCAATTCAGGCTTTGCGCAGTATTTACGGCACGTTCAAAATCGTGGTAAAATACAGTTGAAGAAATGAATCTTTGAAGTTTATTAACCATATAAAAATTATACCATGTATATAATTGAATTATTTTTAAAATTAAAAGAAGATTTTAAATCAGGAAAATTCAAAAAAACGCAAAAAATCGAAACAGAAAGTATCGAAAAATGCGAACACCTGTTTGTGCCCATTGATTCAACAGGCAGAATTTTGGCATGTGCTAAATGCGGTGAACTTTATAAGCTCAAAAAAGGCGAAATTAATCCTTTTCAAAAAAACTAAAGTATATCCGAAGGGTCAATATCTACAACCATTTTAATATCAGAAGGAAGATTAATTGATTTTAAAAATCTTATAATTGTTTTATGGCCCAAATCACCAATTTTGTTTTTAATTATAATATTAAAACGATATTCCTCTTTAATGCGCTCAATTACACAAGGCGCAGGGCCTAATACCAATAGCGTTTCATCAAGCGATAATTTTTTAATATAATCAGATAATGCCGCTTCTATTTCAAGAGAGGATTTTTCTGCCCTAAATTCATTTTTGGAAGATAAAATTATTCTAATCATTTTAGAATACGGCGGATAATCGAGCATTTCCCTTAATTCAATTTCATTTTTGTAAAAACTTTCAAAATCTTGCTCCTGCGCATTTTGAAGAAAAATATTATCCTGATTATATGTTTGAAAAATAACCTTTCCTTCTCTATCTCCGCGTCCTGAGCGCCCTGCAACCTGTGTTAAAATTGAAAACCCGCGCTCTGAACTTCTGTAATCAGGTAAATTAAAGCTCAAATCCGCATTAATAACCCCAACTAAGGTAACATTTTTATTATCTAAACCTTTTGCAATCATTTGAGTACCGATTAAAATATCAATTTCGCCTTCCTGAAAACGTTTCAACACCTCAATATGTTCATTTTTTTTAGATAAACTGTCTGAATCAAGACGTTCTATTCTATAATCAGGGAATTTTTCGCGCGCCATTATTTCAACCTTTTGACTCCCCAATCCAAAATGCTCCAGTGTTTTACCCCCGCATTTGGGGCATTTTGGCTCATATTCAACATGGTTGCAATAATGACATTTATAAGAATTTGTATCGGCATGATAAATCAAAGGAATCGCGCATTTCGGGCATTGTATAACGGTTGCGCATTCCATACATTGAGTATAAGAAGAAAACCCGCGTCTGTTTATTAAAAAAATTACCTGTTCACCTTTTGCAATTGTTTCTTCAACATTTTTCACAAGCGTTCTTGAAAATATGGAATAATTTTTTTCAAACCTTTCTTCTCTCATATCAATGACAACAACTTTGGGCAATAAGGCATTATTGTATCTTTCTTTTAATACAAATAAAGAATTGGTATTAATAGCTTCATAATAGCTTTCTATCGTAGGAGTTGCAGAACCAAGTATTAATTTTGCATCATATAATTCGCAAAGTTTTTTAGCCACATCTCCGGCTTGATATCTGGGGTTTGGCATGGATTGTTTGTAGCTTGAATCATGCTCTTCATCAATTATAATCAAGCCCAAATTTTGAATAGGTGCAAAAACGGCACTGCGCGCCCCAAAAAGAATACGGATTTCATTATTTCTTAATTTTTTCCAAGTTTCATATTTTTCAGCTTCCGTTACGGAACTATGCCATATTGCAACGCTATCTGCCCCAAATCTTTCTATTGTACGCATTGTCAATTGCGAAACAAGCGCAATTTCAGGTGCCATAAAAATAACGTTTTTACCCTGTTTAATCACATCTTCTATTAGTTTAAAATAAATTTCAGTTTTGCCTGAACCTGTAATTCCATATAAAAGCGAGGTTTTAGAGTTGACATGTTTTATTTCATCATAAATTTTTTGCTGTGCGGGGGATAATTTTAAATCGGTTTTTGATTTTTCAACATCATAAATTTTATTTTCTATTTTAGGTTTTCTGTATTTTTTAACATTTTTTTCAAAAAACTTCTGAGGCAGAGCAGTATTAAGCACATCTTGAATATCGCAAAAATAATAATTTGCAACCCATTCAAGCATTTTTAAATAAGCACTTGAAAATAAAGGCTCGCTTTCTAAAATTTCTTCAATTTCTTTTGCTTTAATGCCTTCTTCTAAATAATCGCTAAAACCCACTATATACGCTTTAAGGCTTTCTTTTCTTCTGCCGAAAGGAATAGAAACAGCCTGTCCTACCTTAATTTCATCTTTTAAATTTTCAGGAATTAAGTACGAGAAGGTTTTTGTACCAAGTTTTTTAATATCGACCAGCACCTGCGCATATTTCATTTATTTTACAAGCTCCATGGGTTTTTTAATTTCCGAATCAAGCAGATTAAATATTGCGCTTGCAACGGAAGAACCTTGCGAATAGTCTGAATTTTGAGGCAAAACCTTAACTTCTGATTGATTTTTATATCTTCTTGTAACCGTTAAAAGATAATATTTTGAACCTGTTGAAAAAAGAATGTAGCCATTTTTTGTTTGAATTTCAGATATTTCAAATCTGCCATTTGAACTTAAAACATTCAATGCAGACATATACAAATTATCTGCATCAACAGAATATATTTTATAGCATTCATCCAATACACCGGCATTTACGGGTAAAGAAAGTAAGCATAAGACAATAAGGCAATAAGGCACTATGGCAATAAAATGCTTGCTTATAAATTTTAAAATTTTTATTTCTGTCATTCAACTTCTCCTATTACCTTATTACCCTGCACCTTCAACCTATTTCTTAGTACCTTATTTTTCCATCCACGTTCTGCCCCAGCCTGTTTCAACCTTCAATGGAACAAGAAGGGGTTGATTTAATTCCATAATCTTAACAGTTAATTCTTTAACCTCATCAAGTTCTTCCTTTGGCACTTCTAAAACAAGTTCATCATGGATTTGTAAAATCATTTTTGATTTATATTTTTGAAGTTTTCTATCCAGTTCAACCATGGCAATTTTAATAATATCGGCGCTTGTCCCTTGCAATGGCGCATTAATTGCCGCACGGTGCGCAAATTCTCTGATATTTGCATTTCTTGAATTTAATTCGGCACCAAGATATCTTTTTCTGCCATAAAGCGTTTCTACCCAGCCGTTAGTTTGGGCGCATTCTATTGTATTATTCATATATTGAGAAATTTTAGGATATTGCGCAAAATATTTATTAATCAAATCCTGCGCTTCCCAAACTTCTATATTAAGCGTTTGAGATAATCCAAAACGAGTTTGCCCGTATATAATACCGAAATTAACAGTTTTAGCTTTTCTTCTTTGTTCTTTTGTAACATCTTCAATCGGCACATTGAATATTTTAGAAGCAGTCAAAGCATGGACATCAATATCTTCACAAAATGCTTTAATAAGGTTTTCATCCTGCGAATAATGCGCCAACAGTCTTAATTCTACCTGTGAATAATCCGCAGAAAGTATTACATTATTAACATTTTCGGGAACAAAACCTGCCCTGATTCTGTTTGAAAATTCTGTTCTAATGGGTATATTTTGTAAATTAGGGTCAGAACTTGATAATCTGCCCGTTGTTGTTATTATTTGATTAAAATGAGTATGAATTTTCCCGTCTTTTTTAACTAATTTCAATAAAGCATCTATATATGTGGTTTTCAGCTTCATTAGCTGGCGGTGTTCCAAAATATCGCGCGCAATTTTATAATCCGGAGCTAATTCATCCAAAATTTTTGCACTTGTGGAATAAACCCCTGATTTGCCTTTTTTCTTAGGTTTAAGACCCATTTTATCAAAAAGAACTTCTGCCACTTGTTTTGGAGAATTAATATTAAAAGTGCAGCCCGATTGCTCATAAATTGTTTTTTCATAATCGGCTACTTTTAAATCAATCTCATCTCCGATAGATTTCAAATATGGAATATCGAGCTTCACGCCTTGGTTTTCCATATTCCTTAAAACATGCACAAGGGGCAGTTCTACCTCATTTAAAAGTTTTAATTCTTTTTCATTAAGAATATTATTATAAAAATCATTCAAATCAATAAGATAAGAGGTAAGTAAAAAATAATCATTTTCATCAGGAATAATTTCAAGACATTCCTGCACTTGGGTTATAAGGTCATGTTTTCTTGATGAATCTTTTATATAGCTTGAAATTTGAACATCAGATATTAAACCTTTTATGTCTTCGATATTTTTTGTATCGTAGCCTATTTTTTTGATTTCAGGATTTTCTATAAAATAAGATATTTCATTACAGGCAACTTTTGCACATTTATCTTGATAGGCAACATAGCAAAAATTGTTATCTGCAAAATCAAGCAAAAATCCCGTTACAGAACCATTTGGAATGGATTTAATAAACTGATATGCAGATTCATTTTGCAATTTTTCAATTGCTTTTGTTTCTTTTTTATCATTTACCGAAAAAAGCCCGAGCTGAGTATTTTCTTGAATTATAGACTCTTTACAGGGTTTTTTTGAAAAAGGTTCTAATAATTTATCAATATTTTTAACAAACGAATAAAATTGAACCTTTGTAAAAAATTCTTTTACACGCTCTTTATCGGGAATAGTAAGGCATGCGCCTTCAAAATCAAATTCAATATCCAAATTATCAACAATAGTAGCTAAAAACTGCGACATATAGGCATCATCATGCCCTTGTGTTAATTTTTCTTTAAGAGCTTTTTTTGTTATTTTATCAATATTTTCATAAATTCCATTTAAAGTTTTATATTCTTGAAGCAGGGTACTGGCCGATTTTGGCCCTATGCCTTTAATTCCCGGAATATTATCGGAAGTATCTCCGCATAAGGCTTTATAATCAACAATTTGGCTTGGATATACTTCCATTTTTTCAAAAACTTTTTCTTTATTATATTCAACAATTTCACCCTTGGAAGGAATTAAAACGGAAACAAGATTTTCATTATCTACAAGCTGGAAAGAATCTTTGTCGCCTGTTAAAATATAGGTTTTATGGCCTTTTTGACGCGCTTGAGCGCAAATTGTACCTATAACATCATCTCCTTCATAGCCTTCCTTTGTATATATCGGAATATCAAGCGCGTTTAAACCTTCCTGAATGGTTGTAAGCTGACTTCTTAGGGTATCGGGCATTGCCAATCTGTTGGCTTTGTATTGCGAATATTTTTCTAATCTGAATGTTGCCTTAGAAACATCAAACGCAACAGCAATAGAATCGGGGCTAAGGTTGAGCTTTTTATCTGCTAAAATATCGAAAATGGCCTTAAAAAAGCCATATACAGCCCAAGTCGGAATATGGTCTGTTGTTTGCATATTTGTGCGCTCAAGGGCAAAAAACATCCTGAAAGCAAGCGCATGACCATCAATTAATATTAAAGTCTTTTTATCCATTATACCCCCACTATTTTATTTTACAGGAAATTAAATGCAGTATCAATTATTAATAAACAGCAAAAAACTGCGCTACAAAAAGCGCAGTTTTAATATTAATAATATTTTTAGCCTTCTTGTTTTTGGCGGTCAATCATCCCTTGAATTTTGTTGATTAATTCTTCACCTTTTTTAGCCATGTCGTTTGAAATTGTTTCGGCTTTTTCTTGAATTTCTTTAACGGCACTTTGAGCCTTGTCATAAGCTCTTTGAGATGATTCTTTAATTTTTTCTCTGGTTTCTTCGCCTGATTGAGGAGCTAATAAAACACCTGCAACAGCGCCAACAATACCACCCACTACGAAACCTGCAATAAATTTACCTGCTGACATAATTATTTCCTTTCTTATTTTTTAAATAGTCCTAACCCGAATGAAATTCCTTTCAATATGCCTTGAGTAAAACTTTTCAGTTTTCCGCTAAGACAGCTTGTCGCATTTATGAATGAAGTTAAGCCGGCTTTTGTGCTTTGAAGCTGGGTATCGGCACTGCCCGCAATTGAATTAATTGATTTTGCCGCTTCTTTTAATTCTTTTAGGGTCGGCTCAATTTCCTTTTGAACACTTGCTGCAATTATATTTGCACTGTTTGTTAATTGAGTTGCACTGATAATCAGCTTAACGACAAATACCGTTAAAACAATCAGACAAATTGCACTTACAAACATAAATATTGAAAAACTGACATGCGCATTTAGCATATTTTACCTACATTTCATCCACATTTGTTTCATTATTTTTGGCTTTTGCCAGTTGACGAGCTTTTAAATAGTCGTTAAATTTTTTGTATGCATCTTCCACTTTTTCTTTTGAAGATTTAATTGCTTCCATTGCTTGTTCTTTAGCGCGAATTACTTCAGGGGAATATTTTTCTTTTAATTCATCAATAGCTTCTTTTAATTCTTTTCTTGATTCTTCGCCTGATTTTGGTGCTAAAAGAACGCCTGCTGTTATGCCTGCAACTACACCTGCTAAAATGCCCATTGCAAAGCCAAATGAACTGTCGTCTTTTTTACACATAGTTTCTCCTTTTTAATGAATTCAATTATATCATTTTTTAAACTAAGTTTAAAGTACCAATAGGATAATAAAAATAAATTGCTTGATTTAAAAAAATTTTGTTGTTATACTGTAGAAGTGCTTTATAAGGTACAACAACTAAATAAATTTAATACGCTAATTAATCCTCAGTAGCTCCCTGTGAGCGAAAGCGAACTCCAAAAACCGGAGCAAGCGGAGCCATTGAGCGATAGACAACTAAATAAATTTAATACGCTAATTAATCCTCAGTAGCTCAATGGCGGAGCAACCGGCTGTTAACCGGTAGGTTGTTGGTTCGAGTCCAACCTGGGGAGTTTTTTATTGGAAAGGCCGTTTTTAATGACG
>JAFVFO010000036.1 GCA_017475485.1 Candidatus Gastranaerophilales bacterium
GCCCGGAGACTCTGCCGAGAAAAATCTGCCCTTGAGGCCGATTTTTCGAGAGGGTTGGAGCGAAGCGGAAACATCCCGAACGGGCACTAAAAAAGCAGGTATAGAAACCTGCTTTAATTTGGGCCCGGAGGGATTCGAACCCACGACCAAAGGATTATGAGTCCTCTGCGCTACCGCTGCGCCACAGGCCCGTGACGACTTAATAACTATTCAATTTTCTTTGTAGCCTACCGACCTGTGCCTTGCGCTAGCGTGCGCTACCTTCCCTCTCCTCGGACTTACCCATTGGGGTAACTCCTCGTCGGCAGAGTGCCACAGCCGTGACGATATCTCTATAATAACATAGACTTTTTTTTAATCAAGTTTAGAAATTATTTTTTTTATCAAATTTGACAATTTTTCTGCTGAATGTTTACCAATTTCAAGAACTTCTTTATGTTCAGGTTTTGAATTTGCTATTCCTGTGGCATAGTTCGTAGCCAGACTAAAGCCCAAAACATCCATTTTAAGATAATTTGCAACAATTGCTTCAGGTACGCTTGACATACCGATTAAATCCGCCCCTAAAAGGCTAAATGCTCTGACTTCTGCGGGAGTTTCATAACTTGGCCCTGTTGTTGCAAGGTATATTCCTTCTTTTAAATTCAAGCCAATTTCATTTGCGGAGTCTAATGCTTTTTCGCGTAATTTTTTGCAATAACAATCGCTCATATCGGGGAAACGTTCGCCCAAACTATCATCATTTCTGCCGATAAGGGGGTTTGTTCCCATAAAATTAATATGGTCTTTTATTAATACAATATCGCCGATATTTATTTCTTTATTGGCAATTCCTGCTGCATTAGTTATAATCAGCGTTTTTACCCCCATTTTTTTAAATATTTTAATAGGATACGTTGATTCAGACATATTATAGCCTTCATAAAAATGAAAGCGCCCTTGCATAATTACGCATTTTTTATTTTCAATTTCGCAGAATAACAGCTCGCCCCTATGGCCGGCAACTGTTGATGTCGGAAAATTGGGGATATCCGAATATTTAATGGAAATACCCTCTAAATTATTGCAAAAACAACCCAAACCCGAACCTAAAATAATTGCGATTTCGGGTGTAAAATTATTAGTTTTTGCATAAATAAAATCAAGCGTTGATTGCATTAACCTACTAAGCCGTCATCATCAGATTCTGACGCTTTTACCATGATTGCATGTTGAACCGGTTTTTCCTTTTTAACATTAGCGTCAAAAGTAACATCAACATCAAAACCAAAATCATCTCTCGGTTTTTTCATTTGCGATTCATCAACTAATTTCTTAGCTAATTCAATTAATTCATACACTAATTGGTATCTGTTTGGCGCTTTTTCGTTTAAATCCCAAGCGATTTTAGTTATTTGACTCATAAATATCTCCTATTATCTTTATCTTACAATGAGCATGATTTAGTTGCAAGAGTTATTGGTAAATATTCGATTTGTATTCAAATAATTTATCTGCAGAGCGCCTGTATTGTTCATATAAAGCAGGATTTAGCAATCTCAAAAAACCGTCAATTAAGCCGACATTGTCATCCCGTTTTCTTAATTGCAAATCGTCATTTCTCATCCTTTTAACATTTCTGGAAGTTGCTATAGAAGGCGGAAGTGCTGTACCGATAAGCATTGTGTTAGATGAGGCAATTTTTAGACGGTTGATTCTTTCTTTTTGGGGTGAAAATTCCCAGCACCTGCCTAATAGTTCGTATTCAAGGTTTTTAAGACGTTCATAATCCGAAAATTCAGGATATGTTCTTGGAAAGTGCCTTCGTTCCATTAATTCAATATAATGCAGGTCTTTTTTGGAAAATTGCACCGCGCTAACCGTAGGCTTAGCGTTTAAAATATCTTCTTTGGTGATTGTAACCGTCTGAACAGGCTCAAAACAGTAGCATGCAAGAGGAATGAAAATAGAATATATAATTATCGAAAAAAATATACAATATAAAATTTGAATTTTAATATTTTTAATAAACTTTAACATAGTTAACCCAATTTATTGAAATTTTAAACTTTGAAAATGCTTGTTATATCGCTCTTTTGGGCATAAATACAAGAGTATTATTAATTTTTGTAAAAAAACAATTAAAGTTCCAATAAATTTCTAAATATCTATACTTTAATTGCCGATTAACTAAACAACATAGTAATAAGGATTTATAAATATAAGGTGTAACAATGAGAAGAATTTTCTTAATTGTATATATAATTACAAGTTTATTTATCGGAATACAAGCGTCATTTGCACTTGATTATTCAAAGATTTCCACAAATGCAAAAATAGTAGCGGCGCTGAATGCACTTGACAGTATTAACAGACGTGATGTTATCGCTATATTATACGGAAGAAATGCTACTAAAAAACCAATCAGAGTTGTATTTCGTGACTTAGCAATGTATGGCTATAAAGATTGCGAAGCGTTAACTGTTCCGACAAGAAATAACGGTTTAATTATTTATATTAATTCAGAACACAAAGGCGCAAGTGTTGAATGTATTGCTTGTTTAATTGCACATGAATCTCAACATCATACTTTTACAAATTCAAAACAAGAAGAATTAAGAGCATGGATATCTGAAACTCAAGCATGGAATGAATTAGTAAAAAGAAATAGAACCCTTTTAACATCATCAGAACCTTTGGCGAAACGTGAAAATTATATTGCCAGAATAAGAACCAAATCAGGAGTGGTAGGGATACAAAAAATTATAGCTTCAAACCCTGTCTATGCCGGATTAGATTAATTAGTGCCGCAGACGGCTTGCGTTGAGCAAGACGTCGAGGTACACCTAAACTGCGACGTAGGATAATCGAGGCTGTGAGCCGACTAAGGCGAACAAAGCCGAGATACCCACAGGAGCAAATATAACTAGTGCCACAGACGGCTTGCGTTGAGCAAGCGCAAAGTGCGAAACCGTTCTTCGAAATATAAACAAATTTCATATCACACTAAAATCTTAACCACATGTCTAATTGTTTCAGGTGGTTTTTAATTGTTATATATAATTAATCTTTTTCATACTTCCAGCTATTCTTAATTCCAGACAGTACGAGGGTAAGAAATTACCCTCTTTTTATTTTGTTTGTGTTACAATCATTTTATGGAACTTAAGGAGGATTGAATGAAAAAATACAGAATAGGTGTAGATATTGGCGGAACTAATATTAAGATTGCTCTTGTTGATTTTGAAGGTAAAATAATTTATTCAAACACTACACCGACACGCGCAGAAATGGGCTATGAGGCAGGTGTAAACAACATTAAACAAGCAATTAAAGATTTGATGAATGAAACTTCGGCAGATAAAAATTCAATTGAAGCTATTGGGTTTGGTTTGCCCGGTCAAATAGATTACAAGGAAGGTTTGGTTAAAAATCTTCCGAATATTCCCGGCTGGGTAAATATTCCTTTGGCTAAAATAATAGAAGATGAATTTTCTATTCCGACACGTCTTGATAATGATGTAAGATGTGCGGCATTAGGTGAACTGAACTTTGGTGCAGGAAAAGGGTGTGAAAATTTAATTTGCATTACGGTAGGTACAGGTATTGGTTCAGGTATTGTTTTGAATGGAAAACTTGTCCGTGGTGCGTCAAATGCTGCAGGTGAAATAGGACATATTAAAATGTCTATGGAAGGCGGGCCTTTGTGCGGTTGCGGCGATTACGGCTGTTTTGAAGCATACGCTTCAGGGCCGAGCATTGTTACCATGGCGCGCGAATATATTTCAGGGGGCAAATCTGCTAAATATAAAGAAATGGCTACAGACGGTATAATTACCCCTTATATAGTGGCTCAGGCAGCACTTCAAGGAGATGCTGTTTCTATACAGATTTTTAAACAAATGGGTAAAATAATCGGCTTAGGATTAACTTCTGTTATAAATCTTTTAAACCCTGAAAAAATCATTATTGGCGGCGGTGTTGCAGATGCCGGTGAAATTTTATTAGAACCTATAAGAAAAACCATTCAAGATAGGGCAATGCCAATTCAGGCCTCGGCCGTTAAAGTTGTGCCGGCTCAGCTGGCAAACACTGCAGGTGTAATTGGCGCAAGTCTTTTAATTAATAGTTAAAACAGGAATGTATTGTGCCGGTAGAGTTCTTATGGGGCGATGAAGATTATTTAATTGAAGTTGCCATAGATAAAATGAAAAAGAATATTTTAGGGGATGATATCAACCCTCTTAACTATAGGAGTGTTGATAATCCCTCTTTTTCTTTGTTTTCAGAGCTCCTTAGGACAAATGCCATGATGTTTGGCGATAGCGTAATTCAAATAAAATGTCCTAAATATTTTCTTAATTCTAAAGGTGAACAAAAACTTGATGACAAGCAGGTAACAGAACTTGTATCAGCTTTAAATAATGTATCGGATAGGGTTCATATAATTTTAGTCTGTCCAACGCCAAGAGGGGAAAGAAAAAAGCCCGACAGCAGGAAAAAATTATTCAAAGAATTGCAAAAAATTACAAAACCGCAGGAATTTCCCGCATATAGAAATTATGAAGAATATAAAATAATTCCTATTTTATCTAAAATGGCTTCTGAAAAAGAATTAAAACTTGCCCGGAAAGAGGCTTCTTTCCTGATACAAACAACAGGTGCTTCCCTTAGAGATTTGGCAAGCCAGCTTGAAAAACTGAAGCTGTATGCTTATCCAAATAACATTATAACCATGGATATGATTAAGGAAATTGCAATAAATAATGCGGATATTATGACTATTGCAGATTTAATTTTGGAGAAAAAATATTCTCAAGCTCTGAATTTAATTTCTGAAGTATTGCAAAAAGAGCATTACCTGCCTACATTAGCCCTAATTCAAACAATGTTTTCCAATTTGGTCAAAACAAAATTATATTGTAATATGTTGTCTTCTTTTGAAATAGCTTCAAAATTAAATCAAAATGAATATATTGTAAAAATGAATATTCAAAAACTTAAAAATATTGCACTCGATGAATTGATAAGATTAAAAATAAACTTGGAAACCATTGAGTATTTGCTAAAAACAGGTTCCCTGAAAGACCCGATTTTGGCCTATGAAATGGCATTTGCAGGGGGAAATTTATGATAAATGAATTATTTAAAACAAAATTTCCTTTTGCATATAATTATTTTTCAGTTCTTATGGAAACTGAAAATATTAAAAAGTTTCCTCAAAGCATTATTTTTGAAGGGGCAGATACAAAAAGCTCATATTATTTTGCGCTTGAATTGGCAAGAAACTTAAATTGCCAAAAAGAAAAAACGAAAAATTGTGATTGTACAGATTGCAAATGGATTAAATCATATACTCATCCTGCCGTTAATAATGTTTCACAAATTCATTTTAAGCCTGACGGAGATGAAACAAAAACGCAAATTTCGGTTAAACAAGCGCGTGAAATTGAAAAATCGCTTACTTTGTCATCTGATTATCACAGATTTTTTATTTTCTTTTCTTCTTCTGTTTGCGAAATTGCAAATAATGAATATGGTTACAGTGCAATTGATTTTTCAATAGAACCGCTCGATATTCAGGTGTTTAATTTATCTGTAGCAAATGCTTTATTAAAATCCGTTGAAGAACCGCCCGAGAACACTACTTTTGTATTTTTAGCCAAATCAAAGGAAGATATTTTATCTACAATAGTTTCGCGCTCGCAGGTTTTTAAATTATCTTGCGGGGTGAATGTTCTTGATTATAGTGATATTTCAGTATATTTGAATGAATATTTCAGCCTTGATTATGTTAAAGCGCTTAATTTGGCAGATACTTTTTTAAATCATATAAAAACAAATAACTTAAATATTGAAAATATTTTAAATAAATTAATTGCATATTTAAGCGATATTTTGAAACAAAATTCTTCAAATGGGCAAATTGCAGACAAAATCAATCGCGATATTAAATTTATTGCAAATGCAATAAGACATACCTATGCAAACATGCAGGATAAAATTGTGCTTGAGGCTTTGTTTTTAAGAATTGCAAGGGGGTATTAATGAAACCTGTTGTTGCGATATCTGTCCCTACGGGAATTGGAGCTGATATTGGCGGATATGCCGGTGATTTTGGTTATTTAGCGCGTGAATTTGCAAAAGACTTTTATACGATAATAAATCCCAATGCTGTTAATGGCGGGATTTTAAGCGCAATTAATTACGATATGGCATATTTGGAAGGCTATTTGTTTGATGAATTTTTTAAAGGAAATATTTCAATAAATCCTAAAAAACCTCACAAAACAAATAAGATTGGTGTTATTTTTGATTGTGCGATACCGCAAAATATAATAAATGTTCATTTGAATACGCTATCTGCTTTGAGAATGGTTCAGGGAATTGAAATTTCCGCTATTGAATACACAAAAACCCCTGTAGGAGTTGAGCTTCAAATAGATAACGGAATTTCAACAGGCAGAGTTAATTCCCCCGATACGATTTTAAAATCGGCGCAAAATCTTCTGAAAAAAGGCATTGAAGCCATTGCGCTTGTTTGTTATTTTGGCGAAGATTCGGAAGATATCAACTATTCAAATGCTCAAGGGATTGACCCGATTGGCGGAATTGAAGCTGTTTTATCTCATTTAATTACAAAAGAATTTAATATAGTATCTGCCCATGCGCCCGCATTTTCTGATATTGATGTTTCTCAAAAAATCGAACATCCTAAAGTTGCTTCCGAATTAATAAGTTCGACTTATCTTCCTTGCGTAATGCAGGGGCTTTCAATAGCGCCTTCTATAAAAAAAGGCTTAAAAGGTGAAATTTCATATAAAAATGTTGAATATTTAATAGTTCCGTATGATGCGCTCGGAAGTCCCGCTGTGCTATCATCAATTAAGCATGGTGTAAAATTAATTACAATTAAAAACGAGACCGTGCTTGATGTTACAGCGCAAAAACTTAATATTAAACCGTATGCCATATTTGATACTTACGAGCAATGTCTAAAAAATCTAAAAAACAAAATTCTAAATTCGACCAAGAAATTGACTTAGGGAAGTTTTTGCTTGTCATTTTCAATATTTTTCTTGCTATAGGGGTGATTTGGTTTTCAATTTGGTTTATAAAAGATGTCTATAAGCCCGAAGAACGTGCATTTGAAAAGGCGGTCAGATTTGCATATTCTGTATTTCAAAAGGAAGTTATTGCACTTTACGAGGAAAGAGGTTATGTTTTTGATGAAAAAAGAAAAGATGACGATTTCTTTTGTCAACTAATGGCAAGAAAATATGCCAAAAATGCTCAAGGGTCTTGTTCTGACTTTAACCCTATAATGCCTGCAATGAACTTTGAATTTAAAGATAAAAAAATAACTATATACGGCCTTGAAAAGCCGTTGAAAAAAATTGACGGAACATATACAAAAGATATTATCATAGATGCAGACGGTGAAAATAAAGGCGATAACCATGTAGGCTCCGACAGGGTAATTGTTAGAATATATTCTTCGGGACGTTTGGGCGGAATTATGAGCCCCGTGAATTGTAGCAGAGCTGACGAAAAAGAATACGGAATGACAATTTCGCAATATTGCATAGGTTCTTCCGAAACAAATTATTTGGTATTAAACAAACCTCTTGGCTATGATGTGGAACAAATTGGCGGGGACGAAGGTAAAACAAGGGTTATCAATAAAAATGTTGCATTTATAAGAGCGGATTGTACCGCTTTTGGCGGAGATTTATTAGGGCATGATGATTATTGTTCCGACAAAATGCTCTACTGGCTTAAAGGCTGTTATGAAGAATATACTTGTAATATAGCCTTAACCAAATAATAACCCAGATAAATGATGATATTGATTAATGAAAATGTTAAACTTTCTTTGGAAGGGAAATAAACATGAAAAAATATGCATGGACTTTAGCGGAAATGGTTATAGCTTTGACGATTGTTATAATATTGTCAGGAATTTGTGTTGGGGTATATAAACCAAACACAAATAAAGGAAGAATTTATGTATATTCTGCCATGAGAAACTTGATCAGAGCACACAGTGTATTAATTGAAAAGAAAGGTTCAATTAATACACAAGATATGCTTGGAGAAGATGATTGGTATTGTGCGCAAATGGCGGATGTATTCAGTCTTGATAGTGCGGCAGAGTGCAGCAGGTCATTGGCAAATGACGCTGTTAATATATCATTTCCTAACGGTGTTACTATTCAAGGTATGGCAACTCCTTGGAAAAAACCATACTCTACTGCAACTTATGTATTTAAAAACATTGTAGTTGATATAGACGGGCCAAAAGGCCTGAATAGAATTTGGGCAGACAGATTTCCTTTAAGAGTATTTGCGGGAGTCGGAAAAGGTGCTGAAGGTATGGTTATGCCTATTAATTGCGGTAATGATGTTGTTTATAATTACGATACAAAGGCTCTGGTTTCCGTACCTAATGACGCTAAGAGCCCATATTGCAAACATGGTTTCAAGGCAGACGGTGCCGCCGTTGCAAAAGACTATACTCTTGATGATGAAATTATAACTTATGATGTTTATAAAGCGGCAAGTTCACAACCAGGTTCTAAGGCTGTTATGCTTGCTTCTTCTATATCTCCTAAGGAAGCGGATTGTAAGGCTTACGGCAGTTCAATGGGATTTTTCAGTGTTGCGGAATGTGACAGTGCGAAAATACAAATCCTGAGAGATTGTGCGACTATAACAAATTGCGAAACTTGTACTACTGCTAATACATGTCCTAATAAACTTGATGACAGCGGTAAAACTGATCCGGCAGGTTGTAAAGATATGCTTGATACCATAAACCCTGATAGTATATCTTGTTTTGCAATTTTACATAAACCAAACAGCGGTGCATCTTTTGTTATACAATCGCTTGTTGGGGATATAGATGAATTTGACCAATAAAATAAAAGGAGAAAAGTTTTGAGTATAGCTATAGCAAATGCAATTTTATTGCTTACGTTGTTTTTCTTAATAAGCTGGCTTTTTGTAGCTTGCGTTATATATTTTATACCCGTTATTGTTGCAAACATCAGAAGACACAATAATTTCGGTGCTATAGTAGTATTGAATGTTGTTTTAGGCTGGACATTTTTCGGCTGGCTTGCGGCGTTATTGTGGTCGTTAAACGGTGACGTTGAAAAAGAAGAAAGTGATAATTAAGAAGTAAATACAGGCGGAGTTTGTATATAATTCGCATTAACATTCAAATAGTTGAATTCATCTTTATTTTTTGAATTTTCAAATTTTGAATTAGCGAGTTTAATCATAACTTCGCCTATATTTTTATCGTTATCTTCAAAACAGATTGAGTTTTTTATTATATCCGAACTTCTTTTATCTGTTAATATTTTGCCTTCAAGAGCAGGGATTTTATCCTTATAAACCAACTCAATTTTTTCTTTTGTGCCGATATAATACATATCCCTTCTTGCGTCCATAACTAAATAATCGCAATCATAAGCCGTTAAAAGTATAACGGATGAATTTAACCCAACTAAGGGTAAGTTTAATTCTTGCGCCATAACTTTTGCAACGGTCAAAGAAACCCTTATGCCCGTGAAACTTCCGGGGCCTAAATTTGTTGTAATAAAATCAAGTTCATTTAGCGAAAAATTAATTTTATTACATAAATTTTTAATTTCTTGGATTAAATATAAACTGTGGTAATTTTTTTCATCACTTTTTATTATTTTCGACAAAACCTCATTTCCTGCTTTGATTGCAAGATAGGAATTATTCAATGCCGAACAAATTGCTAAAATATTCATTATCTTTTATCCTTTGAATGAAATTATCAAGAAAATCCTTTTGAACGCCTTTGAATTCAAAAATCCTCGTATCTATATCATTCTCATCGTATTCCACATTGATTTTAAGTGCATTTGAAGGAATTTCATCATGCGCAAATTCTGCCCATTCAATAAAGGTAAGCATTTGTGTGCGCGAATATTCCCTTAGTTCGGAAATTATTGATTTTAAGCCCTTTTCTTCAAGCCGATAAAGGTCGAAATGATAAATCGGAAATCTTGAACATTTATATTCATTTAAAATAACAAAACTCGGGCTTGTGATTTTATCTTTAACATGTAAATATTCAAGAACATACCTTATGAATTGAGTTTTTCCCGCTCCGATATCGCCTGTTAAAGTGATAAAAAGCCCGTTATCAGGAATGGTTTGAGCAAAAACTTTTGCAAGTTCTTTGGTGTCTTCGAGTGTTTTTGTTATAACTTTCATAACTAAATTTTACATTAAATAAGTATTAAGAAATGTAAACAATTAACTCAAATCTTAAAGGTTTAGGTTTGTCATGACGATATATATAATGTGAGGTTAGCAAACATAAGGATGACAGAATGGATTACGAAAATGAATTAGAATTTTGCGAATACAATCCGATGAGTGTCAAATACGAAAGCGAATTGAGAGCACTGGCCCAGATTGTAGAAGCTCCGGCGATGAGCTTTTTCCAAAGATTAATGAAGAAAATTATCCTATCGCATAGTGTTGAAGCGTAACAACGTAAAAAGTTAATAAGCCGAGATTATATCTCGGCTTTGACGTACCTTTTAATAAAAACCCTTGGTATAATCCAAGGGTTTTTTAGTTTATGTTATTTAATATTTGAATATGTCCAAGCGTCTTGGTTAGGTGCTTCAAAAGTGCCTGCGTTAGATGAAGCGTCTTCTTCCTGAGTTCCGCCATGGGCAATTGGTTTATAAATACGATTAAAGTATTCAATAACCATTCTGTCAGAATTGAAATATCCTTCTGCAGTTCTGATTGCCTGACGCATTAAGCGGGCCCATTCCTGCTTGTTGTCATAATATGTCGGGATTATTTCATTTTCTAATGTATTCATAATGAAGCGGTGGTCTTTCCAGTGACGTTCTTGCCATGGAATATCATCATCAAGTCCAGGGTATTCAACTGTGTAGCCGTTAATACCGGGGAATGTGCCTTCAACTGTCCAACCGTCATAAATTGAGAAGTGAACTGCACCGTTCATATTAGCCGACATGCCGGAAGTACCTGATGCTTCTAATGGTCTTGTAGGCGTATTTAACCAAATATCCGAACCTTTTTTAAGTTTAGCGGATAATGCAAGTTCATACCCCGGTAATACAACAACATTTTTCATATTATAAGATTTTCTTAAGATATTGTTGAATGTTTCTTTACCCATAGCATCATCAGGGTGGAATTTACCTGCAAAGATTAATTGTACTTTGTTTTCATTTAATAATTTAGAAATTCTGTCTTCATCCATTAAAATCAACCAAGCACGTTTGTAATCAGCAAATCTTCTTGCCCAGGTAATTGTTAATACATCAGGGTCAAAACGTTTGCCTTGAGTATCTGAAATGTATTGGAATAATTCTTGTTTCATTTCGCGTTTAGCACTTAATAATTCTTCTGCAGAGTTTGCTTTTGCAATTCTTTGATCTTGCCAGTAATGAAGATTAACCGCATTGGTTATAGCGCGGATATGACATCTGCCTTTTACCCATTCCCACATTTTGTTTGCAACTAAACCATGTAATTGAGAAACTGCATTTGCAATTCTTGACATTCTAAGTGCCGCAACGGTTAATGAGAAGTTTTCACCGCCCAATTCAACCGCTGTTTCTCTTGAACATCCTGCAAAGAAACCTGCTTCCATTAATGTATCAACCCAGTGGACTTCATTTCCTGCAGGAACAGGGGTATGAGTTGTGAATACCGTTTTTTGTCTTACGGCTTTAAGGTCGCCGTTATATTGTCTTAATAATTCAAATGCTGCAGGCAGTGCATGACCTTCATTTAAGTGGATAACATCAAAATTGTACCCTGCTGCTTGAAGAACTCTGATACCGCCGATACCAAGAACTGTTTCTTGTGCAACACGAATTTTTTCATCTCCGTCATATAGTTTGTGAGAGATTTTTCTTGCCCATTCGGAGTTGCCTTCAACATCTGTTGTTAATAAGTAAATCGGGCAAGTACCGAATAATTCGCCTTCTACTTTGAATGCTTTAACAATAACGTCTTCGCCAAATACTCTAAGAGTAGTTGAAATGTTTATGTCTGTTAAGAAATCGTAGTGTTTTCTGATGTATGCAACTTCTACATTTCCGTTTTCATCAATTCTTTGATCATAGTAGCCGAATGACCATAACATAGTCACCCCTACCATAGGCATTTGCAAATAGCCCGCTGATTGCATGTGTGAGCCTGCTAAGAAGCCAAGACCGCCTGAATACGTTGCTAATGATTGGTCAATTGCAATTTCCATTGAAAAATAAGCTACATTTGGTAAAGCCATAAAAATAATCCTTTTAATACTATCTACAATTGTTAATAATCTATCTTATAAGATTTTAACATGAAAATATAATTTAATCCAAGAGTAATTCTTGAGAATTAATTACTTTGCTTTACCATTATAGTAGAAAAATTAATTCTGTAAAGATTTTTGAATATGATTTGTAAATATTGAGCAATTATTTTTATTTATAAACCTTATCAAAAATATCTGAAAGGTTTTTTATGCTGGTAAATTCTTTGAATTTCAAAAGTGATAACTATATAAATAAAACTCCTCAAAATCTCCCGCAAAAGGATTATGTTTCAAGTTCCCTCAATTCTTTTAAGCTGGAACAAATGGCAAACATTAATAAAATGGCGCTGGATATGGTTAAAATGCCTGAAAAGTTTTCGCGTCATAATTTAGACAATTATTATGGCTGTTTAATCGGCGGTGCAGTAGGAGATGCGTTTGGCGCAGTTATTGAACCGGTATCTTTAGAAGTAATTAAGTCAAGGTATGGCGCTGAAGGCTTAAGATACCTTCCTTTAAGAAATGGTGTTGCCCGAATAACGGATGATACACAAATGTCTTTATTTACGGCTTATGCTGTTATAAAATCGAAAATTAAAAATAACGGCGAATATATAGAAGAAGATTTGTTATCTGAATTGGCAAATGCTTATAAAAATTGGTATTTAACTCAAACAAGCGAATTTATTGAACCTGTTGAAAATAACTTTTTGTTAAATGATGAAAGATTGTATTCAAGAAGGTTTCCGGGAAATACTTGTATGGAAGCCCTTGAAAAAGATGTATTGGGCACTATAGATGAACCTATAAACGACAGTAAAGGTTCAGGCGGTGTTATGAGAGCTGCTCCTATTGGGCTTGGATTGTATGACGATCCTGATTTTGCATTTTCTATTGCTCAAAAAAGCGCAGCCATGACCCATGGTAACCCGAAAGGTTATCTTCCTGCCGGAGCTTTGGCGTATATGATTGCCTATATTCTTAAAGGTGATGATTTATGCAATGCGCTTGATAAAACAATTGTAAAACTTCAAGATTATTCTATAGAAGGTATAGAACTTGCGGAATTATTGAAAAAGGCCGCTGAATATGCAGCTTACGGATTAGATGATAATGAAGCAATTGAAAATCTTGGTCAAGGCTGGCATGGTGATGAAGCTCTTGCTATTTCGGTATTTTGTGCCTTAAAACATAAAGATGACTTCAAAGAAGCTGTTATTGCTTCTGTTAATCATAGCGGAGATAGTGATACAACAGGTGCTATTACAGGTAATATTCTGGGTGCTTATCTTGGTGCGGATAAAATAAAAAGTTCTTTAAAAAATAAAATTGAACTTTATGATTTAATTACGCAAATTTCTTCGGATTTGTATTCATCTCCCGGCGATATAAAAAATGCTAAGTCTAAATATGGGGTAGAAATGAAGGAAATATCTTCAAAAGAACGTCAAAAAGAAGATGAATTTTCATTCCGTACCGCAGGTATCAAATTTTCATCTTATGATATTGATAAGTTAAAAGAATTACCTATAAAAGAAGCAATGGAGTATAGGCGTAATTTAATTCTCAACGGATTATATAATTTAGCTGAAGACAGTTCCGATTAAGTGCCATTGTCCTGTTGTAAAATCGTAGTCAATTGCTACATTTACATTACTGTTTCTTTGCAGCAGTATTTCAAGTTCGTTTCCTGTAGAACTGTATTTTCCGTCAGATAAAAGATACACGCCTTTTGTATTTGGTGCTGTCTGCAGTTCCATTGCAACGGGATAATTTTCAAAAGAAGATGAAAAAGAACCGATATTTGTTGACATAAAGTGCGATTGACATGCTTGATAAGTTATGGGGTTTTCAATTTGTTCTCTTAGGAATTCGTCAATTTTACTTCTGTCGCCTGTTTGCTTGTAATAATCATCAAGTTCTTTTAGGGTTTGCCCTAAATTTATTGTATTTCCGTTACTGTCAACCACGTTATTTAATACGCTGTAGCCTTCGTATCTGTATAATGTTATACCTTCAGGAAGGGTATTTTGTTCTATAAGGGCTGTAATTTCATTGATATCATTTATTGCCCGTTCATCCCCTGTGGTTTGTCCTTGAGCATTTAATTCAAGTTCTTTATTTATTTCTCTAAAGCCATGTCGTGCGTCATTTTTATATCTGTTCAGTGCAAGAGAGCCTGATGCCGTATTTAATATTACTTCAAGTTCTTTGTCTGATAATTCCATCATTTTTTCAAATTCGCCGGGGCTTGGGTCAAATTTTTCTAATATTAATCTTAATTTATCATCTCTTGAAACAGATGAATAATCTTTATATTCTTTTAATGTTGTATTTGCTCTTATTGTACTTAAGTTTTCCACTTTTACAATTTCAGATTCTTTTGATGTAATTTCCGTGGGATAATCACATTCAATTCTGCCGTCACCGTATATTCTGACTGTTTGTTCTTCCGGAAGTCCTTGTATTTTATACATACCCTTCCCTGTATTTTTTACCGTTCCTAAAGTGATACATTTTTCAGGGTCGCCTTTTAGTTTTTTCAGTACTTTTCTATATTTAGCCAGTTCTATTTCGCTATCTCCGACTTTTAAAATCGTAGTTTCATCTATATCTTGAATATTTATAACGGAAGGTTGGTTTTCTTCTTTTGGAATTATTTGACTTGATGATACGGGCGGAGTTGCAGTTAAATTTTCTTGAGCATTATTAGCACCAATACTCCCTGCCCCAACGCATTCTTCTGCCGTAAGAACACCGACTTGAACGGCTTGCAGGCCTATTAAGGCGCTCATATCTACTGTAATTACTTGTTCTTGGGATTGTGTAACGCTTAGCCCTTCTTGCATTTTAGGTACTAAATCATTGCCTTGATTGTCGGAATTAAGGTTTTGAGTTTCTACGGTTACGGATGATGTTTGCACACCTTGAATTGCGCTATCCCAGTAGTTTATTTGCTGAACCTGTCCGTTAGGGTAAAATCTTACGGTCTTAGCGCCTTCCATAACCAACGGTTCGTTAGGATTTTCCGGATTATACGGTTTTAAGGTTTCATTTGATTGCAAATAAGCATTTATATCTTTTGCACTTATATCTCTTGCAATAACATTGCCGTTTTCATCCAGATATTCTATACCTGTGCCGTTCTGCGATTTATAAAAATTTGTAGATTTAGTGCCTTCCGGTGCAGGTGTTTTTGCGCTAACCTGCACAGCTTCAAATGCCATACCTGCAAATGCGCCCGCAATTGCGCCCGAGGCTTCATTTTCTAAGGATGAATTAAGCCAATCCTCAAATGTCATATCTTCAAGATTTGTTGTCAGAAGATAATTTGCACCCCCTGCAACAAATGCTGCGCCTGCACCTGCACTTGCACCCGTAGCAGTACCAAGAGCTATTCTTGTACCTGTTTGTACAATTGCAGAACTATTTTGAGTTAAATTCATTGCAACATTGCCTACAGTGGCATTCATACCAAATGCGGCAGCACCGCCGGCCAATGACGCTGCTGAAGAAACCGCTGCGGTTGTGCCTAAACCCTTTAGGGAAAAATCAGTGTTGTTGCTTATTGTATCATAATATTTTTGAGCTTTTATAAGTGCTTCCTCATAGCCTTCATCGCCTTCTTTAAGTTCTTGATTTACAATTTGCCGATATGCTTTTTCATCTTCCTGCGTTAAAGATAAGTCATCCAGCCTTGTAACTCCTGCTTGGGCTAAGTAATTTCCGACTGCAATGCCATCTCCCATCATAAGAGCAGTTGCTTCTCCGGCGGCAAATTTTCCGAGGCTATCTCCTATTTTTGATGAAATTGCACCTGTTAAACCTTTTGCTGTTCCCATTGAAACAGTTGTAACAGCAGAAGTTAATACACCTGTTGCAACGTCTTGCGCTATTTCCATACTGCTATAGCCGTCTTTTTCCGTTAAACCGTCAATTGCTTGAGGAACCATATAGGCAGCCGTTCCTGCGCCTACACAAATTGCGCCCGCAGCAAGTACTGATAATCCGCCCGTAAATATTCCGCTTACAACAAGTCCTGTGACGGCAAGTGCGGATAGAATGCCTGAGGCGGTGTTTATTGCCATATTTTGCCCTTGACTGTATTTGGAAACAGCTCCCATTAATTCTGACTTTGAAAAATCGGCTTTATTAGAGTAAAGATTACTTAATTCTTCTATATTAAGCTCGTTTCCGGTGATTTCTTTATATATGTCTTTTAATTTTGAAGGGTCTTGTTTTAATTCTTCAATTAAAGTTTTTGAATTATCAATTATATCCTGAGTTTTATTTGAACCTGCGCCCAGCCCTGTAGTGTTTTTAAACCAATCCCAGCCCTTAGCTAAAATTCCGTTATTTTCTTTTACGGCTAAAAATGCTTCTTCTTGTGATAAAACAATACTTTCCAATATATCTGTCATAGCGTCATTTAAAGCGCCTGAATTTAATAATTCTCCAAGCTGTTGTGCGGATAATTCTTGAGGAACTATTGATACCGATTGAGTTTCCTGAATTTCATCAGGTTGTTCAACGGGCGTATCAAAAAGTATTTCTTCCCGAGCTTCTGTTGTATTATTATCTAAACCCAATGCAGGGCTATAACCGTTTACACTATCAATTCTAATATCGCCAGTCATATACACACCTTTTTGATAACTTGTATATCGGCAAAAATAATTATTAGTTTAGGTATTTTAACATTTTTTTACATTAATTATAAAAATCATCACAGGATACTATCGCTTGAACCCATTGATGACAGGTTAAATTATCGGCAGATTTTTTACCGCCTCGTCTGTCTTCGTGCCCGCCTGTGGTTTCATCAAAATTAGGAATTTTTGTATCTACATAGTTGAAAAATTCTTTAAGTGTAGGCTGTTTGGAATGCGCGCTGATTCTGTAGTTGCCTTCCATTTCATAGAAAGTAAGGGCTAATTCAACGTTATTCAATCTTTCATCATCAAATTTATTATCTAAAACATCTTGTCTAAAGTGGCTCATAATAGCCTTGGTTCTTGAATTTTTTTTGTTTAATTCCTGCCAATTACAATCATCAGGCGGAATTTCGACATAGGCAATTTTTCCGTTTTCGCTGAATTGTATTCTGTTAACGAGTGAATTATTAAAATCTTCTTCAAGAGGCGTTAAAGTGCTTTTAACATCAACGGCTTGTGCGATTTTTTTAATTTGTTCTTCGCTTAATTTTCCGATAAGGTCATTAAAAACTTCATAGGCATTTTTATCTTGAATAAGTTTGTCCGTAGGGGTAATAGTACCCTTTTTGCCGTCACATTTTATATAGCCTTTCTTGGCTGTATCATCAGCAAAGCCAAACATTAAGCTGTAGGCTTGGTTGGAATCAACAGGTTCATCAAGGGCTTCAAACATTCTATAGATAACACTCGTTGCTGACTTAGCCGTAGAATCAACATAGCAGGGAACTATGTTTTTCAATTCTTCATCAGGATTAGAAACAGGCTTTTTTAATATAACAAAATTTTCTTCAAATAAATTAGTCCCGTCGTGATGATCTATACAAAGAACATTATCCGCTTTTTGTATATAGTTTAAAATTACGGGGCTGACTCTTTCTTTTGCGCTAAAATCAACACACAGCACCGTATCTTCCGGTTTATCTTCAGGTGTTATTTGATTTGCCTGAATATATCTGAAATCAGGGTTTATTACGCCAATTTTTTGTAATTTTTGAGAAATTATAATTCTTGAATTAACGCCTAAAGAATCCATATATCTTTGCATGGCAATAGCAGAGTTAAGAGAATCTCTATCGGTTGATTCATGGCAGATTATATCGACGGATTTTGAAGATTGAAGATTATCCTTAAAATAGCACGCCTGAGCTTTTGACATTTTATTTGCTTTAAAATTCAAAGTCGCAGGCTGTATTTTCATCTTTAGTCCTTCGTTTATGTAAGTCGCTATGGCACTATTTAGTCTTTCCGCCTGTGCAATCAAAGATTGCTTCGCTCCCTGCGCTTCGCTTTAGTCGCAACGGCGGTCATTAGGTGTACCTCGAAATTAAAACTCGTCGTTTTAATTTCTGCGGCACTATTTAGTCTTTCCGCCTGTGCAATCAAAGATTGCTTCGCTCCCTGCGCTTCGCTTTAGTCGCAACGGCGGCTATTAGGTGTACCTCGAAATTAAAACTCGTCGTTTTAATTTCTGCGGCACTATTTAGTCTTTTTTGTACTCAATTTCAAAACCAAACAAACTTGATACCGATTTATCGTCATGGATTCTTGAAATTGCTTCGCCAAGCAGCGGTGCTACGCTTACTTGTTTGATTTTTTCCGGAATTAAGGTATCTTTTAGAGGGATTGTATTTGTAACTATTACTTCTTTTATGGGAGCTTGTTCCAATCTTTCCAAGGCCGGGCCTGAAAATACAGGATGAACAGCACATACATATACATCCTTCGCCCCCTTTTCTTTAAGCATTCTTGCTGCTTCGCAGATTGTTCCTGCCGTATCAATGATATCATCAAACATTACACATACCTTATCTTTAACATCACCTATGATGTTACATGCAATTGCGGAATTGTGTTTATCGCGTCTTTTATCAATGATTGCAATAGGTGCACCTACCTGTTTAGCTAATGCTCTTGTTCTTTTGACACCGCCCATATCGGGTGATACACAAACAAGTTCCGAGCCTTCCGTATCAATATTTTTGACATAATTAACAATAACGGGTGTTGCATAGATATGATCAACCAAAATATTAAAAAAGCCTTGAATTTGACCTGTGTGCAAATCCATGGCTAAAACCCTTGTTGCGCCTGCTTGAGTTAATAAGTCTGCTACCAGTTTTGCGGTAATTGCTTCTCTGCCTGAGGCTTTTCTGTCTTGACGAGCATATCCGTAATAAGGAATAACTGCTGTGATTGATTTTGCACTTGCTCTTTTAAAAGCATCAAGTAAAATTAATAATTCCATTAAATTTTCATTAACGGGAGCGCAGATAGGTTGAACTATAAATACGTCATCTCCCCTGACAGAATCTTGAATTTGCACATAAATTTCGCCGTCTGAAAAATTCTTAATTGTAATCGGTTCTAAACTTGTACCTAAGTAATTCGCTATTTCTTGTGCCAGGGCATTATTTGAGCGACCTGAAAAAAGTTTTATATCATGAGTTGGCAATATTTTTTCAATTTTTTTGAATTTATTTTCAAGCTCAAGATTCATTATTTTCTCCTTTTTTATTTTTGACCCAGTTCTTAACTTCTTTCTGGGGTGTACGCGTCATAGCAAGGGCTTCGGTTTCAACATCTTTTGTTATACAGCTGAGAGCTGCTACCATTGCGCCTTCACCTATATTTACAGGAGCAACTATAACGGAATTAGAACCAATTGAGGCATTATTTCCAACAGCCGACAATTTTTTTTCTTTTGTAATAGAGTTATAGTTTGCAAAAATTGTACCTGCACCTACATTTACACAAGAACCTATTTTTGCATCTCCTATATATGTTAAATGACAAACATTGGAATTTTTTGCTACCTTTGCATTTTTTAACTCTACAAAGTTACCTATTTTACATCCTTCACCTATTTCGCAATTACCCCTAAGATGTGCCAAAGGCCCGATTTTACAATTTGAGGCAATTTCATTTTTACCTTCAATATAAGTGTTCGGATATATTGTTGTATCAGCTCCAATTGTTGTATCGGGAGAAATGTAAGTTGCTCTTGGGTCAATTATTGTTACACCTGAATCCATTAATTCTTCTAAATGGCGGTCATTCATAAATTTTGAAGCTATAGCAAGATGTTTTCTTGAATTAATACCGTAAATTTCTTTGTTATCGGGGATTTTGCAGCCGAGCGTTTTGAAGTTATTGTCGCGTGCCCATTTGATTATATCTGTAAGATAATATTCGCCCTGCGCATTGTTATTTTTTAATTCTAAAAATGCTTGTCTGATTTTTGACCATTCAAGGCAATATATGCCGGTATTAACTTCTTTTATTTCTTTGATATTATTGGGTGCGTCTTTTTCTTCGACAATTTTTATTACTTCACCTTTGAAATTGCGCACAATTCTTCCGTATCCTTGAGGGTTTTCAAATTCTGCCGTCATAACGGTTAAGTCGCAATTATTTTCTTCGTGGTATTTTATTAAATTTCTAAGGCTTCTTGTGGTAATCAAAGGGGTATCTCCGCATAAAATAATAACACTTCCTTTAAAATTACCTATTAAAGGTACGGCTTGAGCTACGGCATGACCTGTTCCAAGCTGTTCTTTTTGAATTGTTGTATTAACGTATTTATAATTGTCGTTAAGATATTGTTCTACCTGCTGTGCCCCATGCCCAATAACCGCAATACATTCGGTGTCGTATGGCAATTTTGAAACAGCGTCAATTACCCAGCCTATGAGGGGCTTATTGAATATCTCATGCAAAACTTTAGGCTTTGAAGACTTCATTCTTGTACCTTTTCCTGCGCCTAAAATAATTGCCTTAATTTCTTTATCCATTACGTCAACCTTTGTTTATTTGGTAAAATTCTCTCATGAAAGCATATTATAATAAATATTTTCGACACAATTTTTTACAATTTGCTATAATATTTCTATGAATATTTTAAATAAATTAAAAAATGAAATCATAGTTTCCCTGCAAGCCTCATATAACGAGCCTTTGTATGATGAAAACTGTATTATTGCTTTTGCAAAAACACTTGTAGAACTTGGCGGAGTTAAAGCGCTTCGCTTAGCAGGAGAAAGAGATATTAAAAATATTAAAAAAATGTATCCGGATATTATAGTTATCGGAATTACAAAGCCAAAAATTATACCCAAAAATTACAAAGAACTTGTTTATATCACGCCAAATGTAGCTGATTGCAAGACCATTATTAATGCGGGAGCGGATATTGTAGCGTTTGACGGGACAATGCGCAAACGTCCTAATGGCGAAGAAATTAGCGACTTAATTAATTATATAAAATCTCAAAATAAACTTGCCATGGCAGATATTGCAACTTTTGATGAAGCTGAAAATGCAAGTAACTCAGGGTGTGATATTATATCTACAACCTTATCGGGTTACACAATTGAAACCCAAAATAAGCCGAATACTCCCGATTTTGAACTTATTAAACAAATTAAAACACTGAATAAATTCGGTATTTTAGAAGGAAAAATTTGGGAACAAAAAGACGTTAAAAAAGCATTTGAAATGGGTGCAAACAGCGTTGTAATAGGTTCTGCCATTACAAGACCGCAGTTAATTTACAAAAGATTTAAGGAAGGCAAATGAACGGATTAGGAATAGATATAGGCGGAACAAAAATCGCGTATGCTTTAATAAATAATCAAGGTGAAATAATAAGCGAAGTTAAAAAAACCGCAACTCCAAAAACTTTAGATGAAATCTATAATACCTTAAAAAACATTATAGATAGCTGCAGTGAATTTGAATTTTATGCAATAGCTACAGCGGGGGCTGTTAACCGTGAAAATACATGCGTTATAGGCTCAACCGGTAATCTTCCTTACGGATATAATACGATTGATTTTAAATCTCTTTCGGATAAAAAAATGTTTATTGAAAATGACGCTAATTGTGCTGCATGGGCTGAATATAAAATCGGTGCTTCAAAGGGATATGAGAATTCTATAATGCTGACCTTAGGAACTGGTGTAGGCGGCGGAATTATTGTTGATTCCAGACTTTTAAAGGGTAAATCGGGTGCTGCAGGCGAAATGCATTTTGTTATGTCAAGAAAAGATGAAAGAGCTTGCACCTGCGGGTTTCATGACTGCTATGAAGCCTATGCTTCAGGTAACGGTTTAAGAAAAACCGCAGTCGAAATATTTAATGACGAAAATATTACCACTTATGATGTTGTAGATTTAGCCAAAAAGAATGATGAACGTGCTCTTTTGGCACTAAAAACTTGGCAAAATGATATAGCACTCGGAATAGTGGGATTGGTTAATATATTTGATCCGGATTGTATTGTTTTATCCGGTTCTATGGAAAAATTTATTAATACAAATGAAGTTGAAGAATTTGTTAATAAAAATATTGTCACAACACCGACGCGCGTTTTCCACGCAAAAGCAGGCAATTATTCCGGCATGATAGGTGCTGTATTGTTAGCTAATGATAAAATTAACAAAACTTAAAATATAGTAAATTTTCATAAAACCAAAAACTTTTTAATTGTATAAACACGAGAGAGGATAAAGTATGAGTGATTATACAATTAAGAGCGGTGATTGTTTATGGACAATTGCAAGAAATACATATAATCTGACTTCTAATAGTGATATTCAAAAAGCAGTTAATGAAATAGTAACTAAAAATAATATTAAAAATCCTAATTTAATATATGCAAACAATGTTTTAAGCCTGCCCGAATATGATTCTTTATTCGGAACTTCAAAACAAGTTGAACAAGAGCCTTCAAAAACGCAAAAGTATGATGAATATCTTGAATGGCAGAAAAATTCAACACAAAGTTTTACGGATAATCCCCAAGGGATTGATGAAATTGAAGATTTTGCCGTTATATCGGAATATAATCCCGACACTTATTTAGATGAAATGAGAAGTTTTGCCGATCAGAACATAACAAGTGTTGATGCTGACGGTTCGGGTACGATTAATTTTGATGAATTTTTAGAGCAGGAAACAAGTGCTTATCAAGAGATATATGGTGAAGATATGGATTTAGATACACCTGTATCCGCAGGTGCTGTTATGACACAAAGTTCTATTGATTCGTTTAATGGCGCAGATACATCAAAAGACGGCATGATACAGTTTAGCGAATACTTAAAAGGTGAAGTGGATAATTTTAACAGCTACTTTGAAAATGAAGCTGACCAAATGGTGTATGATGAAGAAACTCAAACCGTTACAAGCAACGGTATAGATGTAACGGAATTTTACAGAAGCGAATTTAGCGCCATAAGCGGTGATAAAGACTATATTGCGCAAAGTGATTATATGGCAAATGATGTAAGTTTGTTAAATCAATCTGCAGGATATGAAAAATACAGGTATGATGAAGCTACAAATTCAATTATTGATACAGAAGAAGAAGTCCTGCCATACAATAATCAAAGAGAATTCATGGAAATGACATTTAAAGCAATGGATATGAATGGCGATAATGAAATAGACAGAAACGAATTAGCAACATTCTACACCGTATTAGATTCTGTTGACAGCAAAGAAGGACAGGTAGATGGTAAAATTAAATTCAGTTCTACCATGCGCGATATAGTAAGCACTCCCGGCTTTAAAAATCTTTATGATAATGTTTATCATGGTTTTTATGAAGAAAAACAAGAACAGACTTCTGAAATTTAGCAAAATTAATTCCTAAATTTAGATTTATCAATTTTTATATCTAAATTATTTAATTGAAGCTGGTATTTTTTCAAATCACCTATGTTTTCATTCTCCTGCAGAAGGTCTTTTTGACTTTGCTGGGCAATGAGCGCGTCTTTTGTTTTTTCAAAATCAGATTTTTCACCGCTTAAAATCTTAACTAAATCATCAAGATTTTTGGCTTTTTGCTGGGGATACATTGCAAGAATTTCTTTTTCCGATTTTCCGACAGGCATTTTATATAGCCACCTCAAAGTAGCTATATCATTATGTGAAACATTAACAACCCCGTATTCATGGGGCACATACATAATGTCCCCCCTTGTTTTAGAATGTCCTAAGCCTACGGAATGGCCGATTTCATGCAGTATTGTATGAAATACTTCATTTTCATCCATATATTTATGATGAATAATTCCGTCTGATAATCCTATTGAAACTTCGGCGGAATAATATCTGCCGAGTTTATCATAATTAAATGTACAAGAGCCTAAGGATTTTCTTTCTACCCTTTTCCATTCCACATTTATATTTGAATCATAGATATTTGCAGCTCTTTTAAAAGATACAATACCGCCCGATAGTCTTTCCCAAATATTAAAAGCGTCTGTAATCATTTTTGTATATTTTATTTCATCAGATACGCCTTTTGATTTGTACCAGTTAAATTTGCCGATATAAACCGACAATGGCATAACTTTTTCATGCCAGCGTGATAATTTTCCTTTTGTTATACAGTCGTGTAAATAAGTTTGGGTTTGCATATAAATATATAATATCATATAATGTTTAAAGATACTAATATATTTAAACTTTGGGAGAATTTTAGATTATGATGAATATGATGCAGGTAATGCAGCAAGCACAAAAAATGCAGAAAAAAATTAAAGAAACTCAGAATGAATTAGAGCAGGCTGAAATTATATCAAGTGCCGGAAATGGTGCTGTTGAAGTTACATTAAACGGCCAAGGAAAATTCAAATCAATTAAATTATCAGCTTGTGCAATTAATCCCGAACACCCTGAAAGCGTTGATTCGGATACCGTTGAAATGTTGGAAGATATTTTAACCGAAGCGTTGAAAGACGCAACAGATAAAGCAAGCGCACAAATGGAAGCAAAAATGAAATCTATTACAGGCGGAATTAACATTCCGGGGCTGTTTTAATGGAATTCACTCAACCTTTAGCGCGCCTAATAGAATATTTTCAAAAATTGCCTTCAATCGGGCCTAAAACGGCAATGCGTCTTGCTTTGCATGTAATAAAAATGCCGGAAAATGAAGTAAGTAATTTTGCAAACGCGCTGATTGACGCAAAATCCAGAATTTCATATTGTAAAACATGCTTTAATATGTCTGAATCAGATCCTTGTGAAATATGTTCCGATATTACAAGAAATAAGAATATAATTTGCATAGTGTCTGAAACTAAAGATTTAATGGCTATTGAAAAAACAAACGAATTCCACGGATTGTATCATGTATTGCAAGGGCTAATTTCCCCGATAGATGGCATTGGGCCTGATGATATCAGAATAAAAGAGTTATTATACAGGTTATCAAAAGAAGATGTAAAAGAGGTTATACTTGCCCTTAATCCTTCTGTTGAAGGTGAAGCAACAAGCCTTTATCTGAATAAATTGTTAAAACCCTTCAATATTAAAATTACAAGAATTGCTTTTGGCCTTCCTATGGGCTCAGAGCTTGAATACGCAGATGAGATGACGCTGGCCCGCGCATTAGATGACAGAGTCGAAATATAAATCCTGAGCCGAGCGAGGCTAGCAATGCTTTGCTTGCCGAGCGAAGGCGAAGGCAAAAGAGTGCGAATGCACCAGCACGGCGCGGATGACGCGGCGGGCCGGTGCGAAGCCGTTCTACCAGAGCCGAGCGCGCTTAGCGACAGCTTAGCAAGCGAAGGGCTCGGGCAAAAGGATGTGGAGCACGCACGCGGTTGCGATGAGCAAGTGCGAAGTGCGAAACTGGACTCAGGCGACATGGGCGCTAAGAATTTGTTTAAGGTTTTAAAAATGTACACAGTAAAATAAAAAGCATTCTGATAAGTTAAAATAAAAACCTCTATTTCTTTTATCTTTGTAATGTAAGATGATTTACTATAGAGGTTTTTATAAAATTATTTATTTTGGCTAAATATTTCCGCCCGCCGGTTCATCGGGTAATTCCGGATAAGGAAGATTCCCTGTACTAATACTTCCGTCAAGACTTCCAAAGAAACCTGCAACTTGCTCCATTTTTTCTGCTAAATCAGGCACTATGAATGGATTTCCCATATTTTCAAACATACTTTTAGTATCTTCAATATTTTTTTCAAAAATCGTTTTGCCGGCGGTAATTACATCTTCCCCCTGCAACATACGACCCACAATAGTGTAATTTTCACAAAAATTTTTAACACCAGATAAAATACTCATGTTTTCTTCCTCCCTCTTTGTATCTGTTAGTAGCTTTGTAGATTAATAAAAACAATAAGTGCTATTTTATTGCAATTTATTATTTAAAAAGTTACAAAAATTAATATTTTTTGTATGAGTGATTGTTAAGATTTGGATGTGAGTAAATAAAGGCATTAAAGTACTGAGAAGTCAGTGTCTGGTTGCGGGGTTTAGTATTTTTTATTTTATTGTTCACTTTCTTTCTTTGCCTTCTCAAGCGCCGAAAATGCAAAGAAAGAAAGTGAACCGAAAGAAAGAAAATTCCGGCTTGGTTTAATGCGCTTTATTATACAACGTTTTAAAAATTAATTCTGCAAAAAACAGTCGAAATTTGCTTCAAGCTAATCCTTATTATTAATTCATATATTTTTAATGTTATTTAATATAGGTGCAAATTTCTCCGGTTTTTTGTTTTAGTGAATTAATTTTTAAAACTTAATGCTTTTGTGTGAAATCTTAAAACCTTACAAAATTTCTTAATGCCTTAATGCCTTTATTCACATCCTTATGCCCTCGCCTTCGTTCGGCAAGCAAAGCATTGCTAGCCTCACTCGGCTCGGGAATACCAAAATGTGTTGGTTGAATAAATAAACGTATTTAAAAGTAATGCCAAAATGATATATATAATTCCGCCTTTTGCGGCAATAAGCGTAAATATCAAAGCGATAATTATTCCGTATATATCAAGATTTTTATAACAATTAATTAATAGCTTAAAGTAATTTTCATTTTCCTTTTTATAATAAAATGCGCAAAGTGCAAAATTTGAAAAAGGTGCTAAAAGCAAACTGTTAATTAAAAATGCATTATCTATTTCAGGGCCGTAGGCCAAAAGTTTTTCATAGTCAAAAAGCATTTCTATTGAAAAAGGTACTGTTTTTAAAATATAAACAACGCTTGGAATATAAAGCAATATGCTTATAATTGCAATGAAGCACAAATATTTTGCAAGCTCTTTTTCCTGTTTTTTAGCTTGTTGTGCAAAATTTTCAAAAGGTAATGCCGTTTCTTTTAAAAAATTATCCGCGCAGGGAATTAACCCGTATGTAGTAACATAACCGCGCCAGAAGGCATAGCACAAAAAAGGAATTGAAATAAACCCGCAAATTACAAATTTTGGATTAATAAAAATCGTACCAACAAGCATTATTCCGAAAATTGCAAACAAAATCGGTTTGCTGAGTGCAAAAATATATCCTGATAAATATTTTTTAGAAAATTTATAGCATAATTTTAACAATATTGAGATTTTTTTCATTAATTTATCTCCTTTTTTACTTTTGAATTATACTATTATTGTGATGAATATAAAAGAATTATTTTTAAGTTTTAGGGATGAGGATTTTTTTGAAAAGGTAAATCTTCATATTCATACTAATTTTTCTGACGGCATAGCGGGTTTTGATGAGCAGATAGAGCATGCAATTAAGAAAAATATGCGCTACATCTCAATTACAGACCATAACAGTATAGAAGGATATAAAAATTCAAAATATAAAGATAATCCGATTTTAATTAAAGGCGTGGAATTTGATTGTTTTTATAAAATGAGCCCTCTGCATATTTTGGGTTACGGTATAGATATAGAAAACCCCGAAATTATAAAATTATGCGATAGCGAAAAAAATGATTTTAAAAGATTAATAAAATCCCGTCATCCTTCAAAAGTAATCAATGCAATACATAACTCGGGCGGTATTGCCGTTTTGGCTCATCCATGCTGTTGTTTTGTATTTAATCTTGACAATTATGTAAAATGTCTTAAGAACATGGGTATAGACGGTATTGAAACACACTACCCCTATAACCGCTTTAGAAGCATTGTTAAGTTTTCAACGCGCACCCTGCCTTCGAAATTGGCAGAAAAATACAATCTTTTAAAAACAGGCGGAACGGATGAACATAAATATTTGTAAAAAAAGGCAATTTTTTTTATTTTCCGACTTTTATATTAAAAGGAAGGGGCAAATATGCGCTTTGGCGGTTTTTCGGAATTCTCTCACAGTTCAATAGAAAGTACGAATGAAATACAAAGAATGCAAGAGATTAATCAGAATCTTTTGAGGTCTTTAGAAACTATTACCGTTGGAGCTAAAGAAGTTGAAATTGCGGAATTAAACAGTGCCCAAATCAGAGAATTAAGACGTTTAAGTGCCGAAGCAAGCTGTCTTTCGCAAGAAATATGCGATTTAATGCTTGAAAGTATGTCTTTGCGCTTATATTCAGGGCTTTCTGAAGAAGAATTAAGCAAAGTTAAAATGGAAGAAGCTCCCAAAATAATAATTGCACCCGATAAAGGAACACTTGAAGAAGCAAGAAACGAAGTAACAAGGCTGAATGCTTGTAAAAACGGACTTCAAACAGAAATATCCGAAATTAACAGATTAATTGAAGCAAAAGCCGTAATCAGCCAAAAGGCTAATTTAAGGCTTCATAATCAAGATGTTATCGAGCAAGCGTGCAAAAGAAATAATGAAGCAATACAACGCCAGCTTCACCCGAGCGGATACAGCGCAAAAGAAAGTGCCCAATTTTTCATAGAGCAAGCGCACCAACAAGAAATAGAACAAATTGCAAAAGAAAGAATAGAACAAGAAAAACGCATTGAACATGGAATTCATTTTCAAAAGGTATTATTTAATGAAACATACGGCAGGAAGCCGAAATCAGCTCAAGAAAGTGCCGAAGTATTTATAGAAGAACAAAGAAGAATTGAAGAAGAAATTCAAAGACGTGCAAAAGAAAAAGAAACAATCAGATTGCGCCGATTGAAAAATGATATCATGATTAATGACCAGCTTCACCCGAGCGGATACAGCGCAAAAGAAAGTGCCCAATTTTTCATAGAGCAAGCGCACCAACAAGAAATAGAA
>JAFVFO010000037.1 GCA_017475485.1 Candidatus Gastranaerophilales bacterium
CCATTGATTAATATTCAATTTTCAAATTACGTTTGGGCGAAATTGGTACCATATTTTTATTAAAATTTGTCAAATTTTAACGGCGCCACAGGCCCATTGATTAATATTCAATTTTCAAATTAATATACAATTTGCAAATTACGTTTGGGCGTACATACTTCAAGACACAGTATTCGCACCTATAGAATTTACAAACATTCTACATCAACCAAAAAACTCCGTCAATATGAATTTATTAATTAGCAATTTTATTTATTTACGCACATTATACATTATACAGATACATTTTAAAAGGAAAAATATGGACTTATATAACGCAATATTAAACAAGGGCGGGCAAATTCTGCAAGACGGCAGTGCATGGGTTGATTTTATATCAAAAGACGGAACAAAAATTATCCGCCAAATTGCCCAAAAAAACGGTACTTCCTCAATAGATATTTTTGAAAAAGCCACAGCTCAGCCTATACAAGCATATAGAAAAGTCATGAAGCCAAAGGAAGGCGCATATACAACAAAAGTTTATAACTACATAAAACAAGCAGGAAAAATTTTTTCTATACAAAAACTGCAAACACCTCAATCATTTATGATGACAAAGTTTGATACAGGCAGCACGGGTAAAATTGTACCAAAAGGGGAATTTTTCTCATCTGCTCAAGGACAGGTTAAAAAGGGCGCAGTTACTTATTTTCCTGTCGGAGTAAACAACATTAATACATCAGATTCAAAAATAAAACTTCCCGTAACAACCTTTAACAAGATGTTTGGCGCGGTTGAAAGACAAATATTTTAATAAACTCATATAAAAGCATTACATTTCTTAATAATTACTTTATTTTTTTTAATATTAGTATTACTATAATAATGTTGTTAATGCTTCGGCTAGTATGCGAATTGGGGTAATACCCCATTTTTTTTCCCACCGGCCAATTTATTTATTAAAATCATACGTTTATATTAATTCAATTGCCAAAAATTATGCTAAGCTATACGGTATGAAAGGAGTCTATAATGGATTCAAATGATGAAAAGTTTTTAATTTTAGAACAATATAGAATATATTCTGACGCAAAGGAAAAATTTATTGACAGACAATTTACAACCAATAAATTTTATTTAATAATAAACCTTGTAATACTTATAACAGCATATATTTTAGCTACATTAACACCGCAATACCAGCCCGTTATCGTGCTTTGCGTAATTGGTATAGCAATTACTTTAATGTGGTGGATGAATATCGACTCATATCAAATGCTTATCAAAGTTAAATATGCAAAAGTATTGGAATATCTTGAAACAAAATTACCCGAACAACCATATCATAAAGAATTTGTTGATTATCAGCAAATGAAAAAAACAAAAGGTATTATTGTATTTGGAGATTTTCAAAAGATTTTAACTTTGGCAATCGCAGGTGTATATTTTGTAGTTTGTACATATAGCATTACCAATATGATTAGATTTTCTGTAATGTAATTTTTATGTTATGATTTTGCTATGCAAAATTATATTTTAGAGCTTGAAAATCTTAAAGAAAATTCGCACTACAGAACAATAAAAGATATCAAAGAAAAAATTTCCAAATACATAATTGCGGAAGATAAAAAAATGTTAAATTTATCTTCTAATGACTATTTAAACCTATCTTGCGACAAAGATTTAACACTTGAATTTATTGAAAAACACAAAAACCATTCCGAATTTTTATTTTCTTCGGCTTCTGCACGTCTTCTAACGGGAAATTCAAGACAATATTTCGCCTTAGAAGAAAAAATTGCAAAACTTTTTAAAAAAGAAAAAGCCCTTTTATTTAATACAGGCTACCAGTGTAATCAAGGCGTGGTTTCAAGCCTATTTGGCGCAGGAGATTGCATAATATCCGACAAATTAAACCATGCGAGTATTGTTTCGGGCTTAAAATTATCACGGGCTGAACATTTTCGCTATAAGCACCTTGATTATGATAATCTTGAAAATATTTTAAAAACAAAAAGAAATAATTACAAAAACGCTGTTATAATTTCAGAATCTGTCTTTTCAATGGATGGAGATATCGCGGATATCAAAAAATTAATTGAACTAAAAAAGAAATATAATTGCCTGTTAATGCTTGATGAGGCACATGCTTTCGGGGTTTTCGGAGATAATTTAACGGGTGCTTCGCCTTATAATTTGCTGGATGATATTGATATAATTACGATTACGCTTGGTAAGGCATTAGCTTCATTAGGTGCGCTTTGTATTTCGAACAGCATTATAATAAATTATTTAATCAATAAAGCGTCAAGTTTTATTTTCTCCACTGCAATTCCTTCAGTGAATGTTATGTGGACTAATTTTCTTTTAGAAGAAAAATTTGATTTATTAAAACAAAAAAAGGAAAAATTAAATAATCTTTTTAACAAGGTTCATAAACTTTATCCTACGGTAAGTTCTTCTCAAATTATACCCATTGTATTAAAAGACGCGCAAAAAACTCTTGATATGGCAAAATTATTGCAAAATGACGGTTATTATGTATTGCCGATAAATCCGCCTACCGTGCCTGTTAATTCTTCAAGACTGAGGGTATCTTTGTGTTCGGATATTGAATATTCCGAAATAGAAGGTTTAATTAAGAGGGTAAAAAATGAATTATAAGTGGCTTAGAAAAAAACCTATGAAAAACCTCATTGTTTTTATGAACGGCTGGGGTATGAATAAAACCGTTGTTCAAAAATTGAGCTTCAAAGATTATGATGTTTTAATGGTGAACGATTACAGAGAATATGACGATAAACTCTACAGAATGAGGCTTTCGGGATATCAAAAAAAATACTTAATTGCATGGTCTATGGGGGTATATGTTTCAGGGCTTTTTGGTGAATTTTTCAATGATTTCGATAAAAAAGTCGCAATAGCCGGAACGCAAAAAATTATAGATGACGAATTCGGTATTCCTAAAAAAATTTATAACTATACAATAAAACATTTTGACGAAGAAAGTATGAATAAGTTTTTTAAAAATATATTTTTAGATGATAAAAAAACATTTAAAACAAGAAAAACAATACAAGAACTGCAAGATGAATTAATTGCCATTAAAAATTACGATATAGATTATGGCATAAGATACGATAAAGCCATTATTCCGACACAGGATATAATAATTCCATATAAAAATCAGCTAAATTATTGGAAAAAAACATCCGCACAAATTATGGAAATTGATTCACCTCATTATGTTTTTGATAATTTTAAACGCTGGCAGGATATTTTATGCTAGATAAAGAATTAATAAGAAAAAAATTTCAAAAAAGTTTAACAACTTACCCTGAAAATGCACCCATACAACAAGAAATTGCCCTAAAACTTTCAGGTTATATTCAAGGAAAATATAATAAAATTCTTGAAATAGGGTCTTATACCGGGTTTTTGACAAAAGAAGCAATTAAAAATACCCAATTCAACAGCTATCTTGCACTTGATATTGTAGATAGTTACGAATATATCAAACACCTCAGTCCTAAAATAAAATTTTTAATTGCAGATATTGAAGAAACAGAACTAAACGAAAAGTTTGACTTGATAATCAGCTCATCAAGCCTGCAATGGTGTAATGATTTTAAAAATGTGATAAAAAAACTAAAGTCTTATTTAACGCCAAACGGAATTTTAGCTATAGCAATTTTCGGCAAAAAAAATCTGTACCAAATAAAAGAAACTTTTGACATATCACTTGATTACCCCGATATTTTAGAGGTAAAAAAATTGTTTTCGGACAATGCAAAAATAATTGAAGAAATTAAAACAGTTCAATTTAAAACCACAAAAGATTTATTAAGACATTTAAAATATACAGGGGTTAATTCCTTAAAAATCAATAATTCATATTCCGAGTTAAAAGAAAAAATGAGAATACTGGAAAATGAATACAAAAATAAACTAACGTATAACCCTTTATATATTATAGATTGATTTTTGAGAAAACAGAAATAAGTTCTTCTCCGGTGCAATTTTTTGGTATAGTACAAAGAATTTCCGCATCCGTAAAGTCTTTCAATTCTTCTAAAAAATATTTTTCGGATACGGTTGGGTTTTTTGGCATTTTATTTATAATTAAACCTTTTACATTAATCTTTTTAAACTTTGCACATTCTAAAGTCATCAAAATGTGATTAAGCCTTCCCAAATCAGGAGTTGCAACAATAATTGCAGGTATATTTATTTCTGATATAAAATCCGCAAATGTCTTATTTTCGCAAAACGGGCAATATAATCCGCCTGCACCTTCTATTATTGCTACATCAAGAGGGGAAGAAAATTCTTCAATATCTTTTTTAATTTTTTCTGTATCAATTTTAATACTGTTTATTTTAGAAGCTAAATATGGCGAAACTTCGCCTTTTAAAAGGTATGAGAAGCCGTGAGGAATTGATAAATATTTTTTTAATTCCTCTATGTCAGGCGCTTTAAGTATGCCGTTTTCTAAATAAGCACCGCTTTGAAGGGGTTTAAAATAGCCTACATTAATATTTTTTTCTTTAAAACTTTGGCACAAGCCAATAGAAACAAAGGTTTTGCCAATATCCGTATCAATTCCTGTAATAAAATATTTTTTCATAAAAAAATTCCTTTATTGCAATTATACAATAAAGGAATTTTTATTTTTTATCGATTATTCAAAGTCTTCTTTGTTGCGCTGTTCCATTATTCTTATTACATCATCAACGCTTTTTACTTCTCCGCTTGAGATTAATTCGTTAATTTCACTTGTTGTTGCGGCAATATCTCTTTTTGTACATTCAACTAATGAATCCCAAGCAAGTTTAGCATTTGCCTTTTCTTTTTCATTTTGTTCGTATTGTTCATTTTGTTCTTTATATTTATCAACAATACTGCGTGCATCAAGGCTTCCGTCTGTAATATAGATACCTTTTGCCTGTTCCATATCTATATTCAAGTTTTCGGCATTTGCTATATCACGAACCTGTGCTTCTAATCTTATCCAGCCTGAAGCATTACTTTGAGCCTGTGCTTTATTAGAAGCTCTTATAAGCATTGTCTTTTCATCTGTTTCCATTCTGTCAACAGCAGCATTATATGTAGCCTTTGCTTCTCTTGTTAATTGGCCTGAATTATTTAATAAATTGATGTTGCTAAACATTTCAGAATGTTTTGTATTGAAATCATCCATTGTTTTATAAGCTAAATCGATTTCTTGCTGAGCCGCTTCTTCGCTGAGTCCGATTTCGAAGCCTTTACCCATAGCATCACCATATACGGTATTCATAAATGCCTGAGTATCATCTTTTCTTGAAGCTGTAACTTCTTGACCGTTCATCTTGAATTTGAAGCTATCGTTAAATATATCAGAGCCATTAATATCTTTTTGGCCTGTTGATTGGTTAACTTGCTGTTCTAAACCTTTAAGGTTGATTTCTTCAATACCCATTTCTTGTGCATTTGTCAGGGTATAATTAATATTTGTTGTAGTTTCATGGAGTTTACCGTTTGTTGATTTCGTTTGGGCATTATCGGTATATTCAGAACCCAATATTTTCAAATTAGCAAGTTCTTCACCCGTCAATACACCGTCTTGATTTTTATCTAATGATTGCAAATCCTGAAGCCAAGTAGTGCCGTCTTTTGCGCCTACAAATTCTTCGGTATTTGTAAATGCGTTATCACCATTTCTGTCAATTGCAAATGCAAATTCCGTATTGCCTTGTCTAAAGGTAATCGGGTCACTGCTTCTTCTTACGGGAGCAGGTCTTGCAGGGCCGTTATGGCTTGAAACAGATACTGAGCGCCCTTGTGCCAGTGAAGAACTTGCCTTTACGCCCCATGCTTGTTCGATTTTTGAAGCAACTTTTGAATATAATTCAGCAGTTTCTTTATCGCCTGCCGGTGCTATTGAGTATGTAGGCTGGCCGTTTTGTTCGGATAAGTCAAAGGTTATACCGGTATCCTTGAATAAGCCGTTATCTTTATCAAATAAGGCATACATGCCTTCTTTGAAAGAGAATTTAGGTTCTTGTGTTGCAAGTTTATCAATCGCAGATTCAAAACTGCCTGCAAGTGCTTGAATTTGGGCATTTGATGAAATTGTATTACCTTTATCTTTATCCCAAGTATTTTTAGTACCTAAATAATCGTCATTTATATTTGTAAAGAAACTTCTGACATTATTAATGACATTCTGTGTAAAGGCATCTTGGCCGACAGGAAGGTCAATTCCGCCGTTTGCACCTGCTTTAATTTGAGCGCCTGCAAAGTTCGTTGTAAAGAATTTTGCAACATCTTCCTGAGTCATATTAGAAGATTTTAAATCCTGTAAAAGACCTTGGCTTATTGCGGTGTTTAAATTTGTAAATGCACTATTTGAGCTTGTATAGCCCTGCCAATCAGTCATTGTAACATTTTTAGCAAAATATTTAGAGTATTTGCCGACAATATCACTTTCGGTAATCTGTTTTGAACCTTCAACAAAATCGGTATTTGTTGCTTTCACATTCATGGAATTATCAGCAAACAAATCACTTACTATATCTGTTTTTTCAAGAGAATAAACAGGTGTTTTTGTATCGTAATCAGAATTTGTATATGATGTTGAAGTGTTTCCGATTAAAGTTAAATTTCTGTTAATTAAATTGTATGCAGCTTGAGTTACACCAAGTTGCTTTTCTAATGAACTTTTTTGATCCATCCATTTTGTTGCGTCACTTGTTAACGTTTCAATTTCTGATTTATTATTGCTTAATTTTGCAAAAATAGCTTGAATTTCGCCTTGGGTTGAATCTTTAAAGTTAGAATTTCTTACCCTTTTTTTGATTTCACCCGATACGGCATCTCTGCCTATAATACCGCGGCTATATTCGTAAAATACATCATCAACACAGTTTTTAACTATATCGCGCTGGTGATTTTCCATATAGTTAGTTTTATTTTGCGCTTGGGTAATAAGATCGGTTATTTCTTTTGCTTTTTTATTAATAGCGTCTTCTTTTTCGGAAATTTGTTCTTCGAGAGTTGCCATTTTTCCTTCAAGAGCGTCAATTTTTGTCTTTAATTTTTCAGCACCGGTTTCAAGAGTTTTCTTCTCTTCTCCTGAAACATTATTGTCAGCAATAACGGTAAATATTTGTTTTAATTTTTTTTGTTGTTCGACTCTATTTTGGGTATAAAGCTCGTTTAACGCAGTATCATTCAAAACAGATGAACCAATTTGCCTTAATAGTTCATTGTTAGATGATGTTAAATCTCTTACCATATTCCGCACTCCTGTTAATAAAATATATTATATCAACATGGTAATCGGTAAAAGGTAATCTAAACTTTAAAAAATCCCGAAAAAAATTTACAATTATTAACAAAAAAATTAATTATTTTCGTAATCCTTAAACGAAAAAGCGTCAATTCTTTTTGTTGAAATATTCACCCATTTATATTCTCGGGTCTGCATATTGTCATAATTAGAAACTTTTACATTTTTTAAAGTCACAATATCGGAATAACATGCGTCATTTTCCTTATCCCAATCGCACTTATGTAATTCGCCTTCAAAATGCAGATTTCCCGTTGTGCAAATTAAAATATTCGATTGGACATGTTTAGATAATTCATAAATAGCTTTGTGAACTTTACACATAAAAACCTCTCTTTCTTTTTATATGTTAGAGAGGTTTTTATAAAATTTTAATTATACACCAAGGCTATCTTAGAATGCCTCTAAGTTTTCATCTGTTTGTTTTTCGGAATATTGTTTGTTTTTAGAAACGATTATAAATGTTGAAATTAGCATTAAAAGTGTAAAAATAATACTTACAAAATTAGTTTTTTCATATTTTAAAATAATTTCAACAGGCTTATTGTTTTTAACATCTTCCATTTCGGAAAATACCCATTTATATGTGTGGGATTTTCTGTCAACACTTGTTGCATTGTGTTCTTTAGCTTTTTTTGGAATTTTAATTGACAAATCCATATATGGCTGCATTTCAGGCTGTTTCAGCATTTCTTCCATAATTTTTTTCATAGGATCAACTGTCGATTCTTGCTGTGCCTGTGCTTCAGGGTTTTCAGGGTTTTCAGAATTTTCGGGATTTGCCGCATTTTCCGCATTTTCAGGTGTCGTTTGAGGCTGTTCTTCTTTTTCGCGCAAGAACGGATTTTCATTATTTTGCTGTAATTTTCTCGGGTCAAATTTTAAATGTATCGAATAAACCGTTCCGAAAGGATATTTCTTAATTTCAACAGGGCTTGTGGTATTGTTTGCCAATAAATAGCCTTCGGGTAAATCTTCCGCTAAGAAAAATTTTGCCTTTTTAAATTTCTTATAAACTTCATCGCCTACAAAGTGTTCGTCTTTGTATTCTTTTACTTTAAAGCCTTTTCTTTTATATTGCCTTTCTTTGTCTTTGTTTTCTTTCTTTTCCCAATTTTTAAAAGGGTCATCAATTGAAAACTCAGGGTCAAAAGTTTGAAGTAATTTAATACTTATACCGCCAACCTGACTTAATATAACCTCATCTTTTTTTGTAACTTCAATTGAGGTCGAATACTTAATACATCCTGATGTTGCAAGGGCCAAAAACCCCGCAAATGCAAATGCCAGTATCTTTTTATACATAGGTTTCTCCGTAAAATCAGCTAGATTAATTATAGAAAATTTCTTTTACTCTGTCAATTCAGCGTTTTGCTTATCTTTTTTTCTGTAATCAAATCTTCTTTTGATTATGAAAATCATAGCAATAATTGAAAGTACGGTTAACAAAATACCGAAAGGATTATATCTTTCTACTTTCAATATAATTTCACCGCCTTTTGTGCTTTCAAAAAGCCATTGATATTCATTTGTTTCTTTGAAAAATTCTTTTGCGTTGCTTTTTAATACCTTGCCTGTCAACTTAACAACAAATTCTGTTGTGGGGTTAGTCCCGTCAAGGTTAAGAAGATGTCTGTATTCTTCCTTAGGCGCTTGAGGCTGTTCTTGCTTCGGCGCTTGAGGTTTCTTTTGCTCTGCCTTGGGCTGTTTTATTTTAGCATTTTTAATTTTTTTGCCTTTTAATTCTTTTGGCATATTAGGTTGAGCTTGTCCATTCTGATGAGAAGTTTTCAACCTTTCGGGGTCATAATTCCAGTGGATATAGTATGTCGTTTTTAAAAGAGTTTTATCTATTTCAACGGGTTTAGCAACATCTTCTGCTAATGTATAACCGTCAGGCAGGTCGTTCGGGGTAAAATAATCCGTCTTTTTATATTGCCTTGTAATTCTTTGTCCTACCAAAACCCCGTCTTTATAATCTTGAACCGTATAGCCTTGTGCTTCAAGCTCCTTTTGCCCTTTTTCTTCAAAAGTAAAGGCTTTTGTTGTTTCCATATTATAATCAGGGATAACAGCTCTTACTTCATCCATGTTGTATGAACAAGTAAGCATAAGATTTAATCTGTTTAATCTGTCTATTTCTATATTTGTAACATATCTTACACATCCCGTTGAAAATAGCGCTAATAAAGACATAGCCAGCAAAGTTAGCAGTTTCTTAAACATAATTCCTCTTTTTAAAATTAATCAGTAATACTAAAACAAAAATATTATAATTTAGCCCTTTTTAATTGTCAAACGTTCCAAAAACCTTGCAAAACGTACAATAGGGCTTTCTTCATTTTTAGAAATAGAATCAACCAAAATAGTTACCGTTCCTGCATTTTTACCTGCTAAAATATCGCTTAAAGGCCTGTCGCCTATCATTGCGCATTTTGACACTTCTACTTCCAAATCGACACATGCGCGCATTATTGCCCCTGTTTTCGGCTTTTGAGCTTTATAATATATGGGTATATCGGTTTGAGATTTTGCTTTTTTAATGTAGCTGTATTTGGAATTATTTGTTATTATTGCAAGTTTAAAATTTGTGCTTAAATCTTTTAAAAATTGCAGTGTTTTAAAAGAAAATTTTCCGCTCTTTGATTTCATTAAGGTTGAATCAAGGTCAAAAAACAATGCTTTTATGCCCATTTCATCAAGTTTCATAATGTCAATATCATAAATTGATTCTATATTAAAATCCGGCTTTAATGGCAATTTTTCTAAATTCAGCATTTCATCCCTCTCGTTCTGATAAGTGCAAAATTATAATCTTTTATCGGTATATCCGTATCAAAAGTAATGTTTGTTTCATCATTAGTATTTGCTGTTGCTGTTTCACCCAGCTTCGGATGGGTAATTTTAGCTGCTTTTGCTAAATAGTTTTCTTTTGGTGTAATAATTTCAAATTCATCATTTAACAAAATTTTATTTTTAATTAAAACTTTATAGGTATTATCTGAAATTTTTTCTTGTATAATTCCGAGAAAATCCGCCCCTGCAAGCCCTTTAGAAATATCGTAAGAATAACTTTCAAAATTATTATTTCCCATAAAGAAGCCTTCTGTGTAACCTCTGTTACCTGCTTTTTTTAGTTCTAAAAATGCTTCTTCTTTGCTGATTTTATTATCCATAAGCATTCTATATGCCCTTGCAACAACGGAAACATAGTACAGGCTTTTTGTTCTTCCTTCAACTTTAAATGAATCTATACCCAAGTCGCACAATTTTTTAATATGATTAACAAGGCATAAATCTTTCGTTGACATAATATGAGAACCTTTGTCATCTTGAATTATTTCATAATATTCACCGGGGCGCGTTTCTTCAAGAAGTTTATAACTCCAACGGCAGGCTTGGGCACAATTTCCCTGATTGGCCATGCGTTCTCCCTTGGTCAAGTAATCAGACAACAGACATCTTCCCGAATAGCCCATGCACTGTGCCCCGTGGATAAATATTTCAAGCTCTATATCAGGAACATTTTTTCTTATTTCACTTATTTGTTCAAAAGATAATTCGCGCGCTAAAATAGCCCTTGTTGCACCTAAATCGCGCCAAAATTTAACAGCTTCTGAATTTAGGATATTTGTTTGAGTTGAAATATGTATATCAATATCGGGAATATTTTTTTTAATAAGTCTATATATCCCAAAGTCACTTATAATAAGCGCATGAGGTTTTGCGTCTTTTATTATTTCAAGGGTTTGTTCTAATTTTTTAATATCATTGTCATAAGCAAAAATATTTAAGGTGCAGTAAACTTTTTTATTTAATGAATTTGCAACCTCAACGGCAGTTTTAAGGTTAGTTTCATCAATAAGCTCACCTTTTCTTAATGCACGCAGGGAAAAATCAACAAGCCCCAAATAAACAGCGTCAGCACCATAGCCAAACGCATATTTCATTTTTTCTATACTTCCTGCAGGCATTAAAAGTTCATTCATATAAAAATTTTACCATGAATTATAAAATATGATAAAATTTCAAAAGCAAGGAGAATTTTATGAAAAAACTTTTTGTATCTTTATTTTTAATGTTTATCCTTTGCGGATGTAACAGCGTTATTTCATCAAGCAATAATGAAATATTAACTCTTTTTTCATCTAAAACTCAATCGGAAAATAAAATCTGGATTGGTACTTTCCAGCTTGTTTTTAATGATATGAAAAATAATATTCTTAAAAAAGATATTTATTTTAAAGGTGAAGAACCGACAGATGATTTAAAGGGTTTGAATAACGAAGAATTTAATTCTTCTATGCTTAATGAAAATTCTTATTATAAAAGCTACGGAAAAACCTCATTTGAAGCAAGAGATAAAATCAAAGCGGATATCAAAAAGAAA
>JAFVFO010000002.1 GCA_017475485.1 Candidatus Gastranaerophilales bacterium
AGGCAAAGAAAGAAAGTGAACAATAAAATAAAAAATACTAAACCCCGCAACCGTCATGCTGAACTCGTACTCGTTTCAGCATCTAAGCAATTTTAATTTTTTGCTATTAAGTGCACTTGGTCAGACCCTGAAACGAGTTCAGGGTGACGGTTTAACAGGGCATTAATGTCCTAATGTCTTAATGCCCTAGCGTCCTAATGCCTTAATACCTTAGCGCCCTCAAGCCTTACTATCTTCTTGTCGCAGAGGTTAAATTCACTTACATCCAATCATTAACCATAATTTTACCTTCATACTTTGTACAAGTACTGCATTTTTCGCAATCAAGGTAATTATTATCCGAACAGTCATTTATTGTTGAACCCAAGCGTGCTCTATAGTCATTAACAAGCATAGGGCAAGAATATATGCCGTTTTGAGATACTACTCTTGAACTGGAACAATCAAGAGCTTTTTGGTTTATTTCGCTGTCATTTGATATTTCAAATGTTTCAATTGATTTTTTAAAAAATGGAATTATTTTGATATTTATATCTTCTAAAATAAAATCTTTCTTTTGAAAATAATCTCTAAACTCTCTAAATATTTCATCACGACTTTTGTTGTGGTAGTTGACAACGCTTATTATAGGGTTGAATTCATATTTTAAAAGGCTTATAATTGCGCTTGTTGCTTTTCTGAAACTCCCGCGCCCTCTAAGGCTGTCGTTTTCCAATTCATTTACGGAATCAAGACTAATTCTGTATATTGTTTCAAAATCGCTTTCATCATCAATTTTGCGCAAAAAACGCGCTTTTTTATCGTTAATCATTATCCCGTTAGACATTACCGTTGTGTTGGCAACTTTTAAGCACATTCTTAAAATCTGATTAAAATCAGGGTGCATTAAAGGCTCTCCGCCTGTTAAATATATGGAATTGAGGTTTTTATTTTTAATATAAAAAAGAGCGTGTTTTATTTTTTCTATATTGATAAAATCTTCTTCATTTTTATATAAGTCGCGTTCGATATAACAATATTTGCATTTTGAATTACAAGTTTTTGTACATAATTGGAAAAATAAATTTTTTAATTCCTCTAATTTTACCACAGGCGGTGTCATTAGTAATGTTTGTTGGTTTTGCATTTCATTCCTTTCTACTATCTTATTTTCAAATATTTTATGAATTATAAAGCTAAATTGAAATTAGACATCTGGGTAAAATTCTGTTATACTTGAACTTAAATGAAAGGGAGAATAAATGACCAATAATTCAGGTGAAGGTAAACGCTGGTATGATAAAGACCCAATTTTAAAAGAAGCGTTAGAACTTTTAAGATTGTCAACAGATGAACAAAAAGAACAAGCAAAAGATTTCATGCTTAAATTGCAGGAAGATGTTGCTCAAGATGTTATTGAAAGAATTTATCAAATAGTTACGCAATATGGCGGAAAGGGCAACCGCTGGTATGATAATGACCCTATTATGATTAAGGCCATTGAAATGCTCAGACAGGCAGACCCTAAAACCCAGCGTGTTGCTGCATTAAAGCTATTACTTGCACTTGAAAAAAACAGTTTCTCTGATGATTAATCTATGATAGATGTACAAAATCAACAAGATAAACGAAATATCCCCATACAAAAAGTCGGTGTAAAAGATGTTGAAATTCCTTTAAGAATTGAAAGAAAACCGGAAGAAAATAAGCCCGACTCAGTTGTCGTGTATGCAAAAGTTAAAATGTCTGTGGGTTTGCCTTCGCATTTTAAAGGTACTCACATGTCAAGATTTATTGAAATTTTAAATGATTACCGTTCAGAAGCTCTTTCTATTGATGATATTGAGCGGATTTTGTTTGATATGAAAAACAGGCTGGATGCTACAACGGCTTATTTAAAATTTGATTTTAAATATTTTATTGAAAAAATAGCTCCTAAAAGCAAAAATAAATCTCTGATGTGTTATGATTGTGCTTTTGAAGGTGAATTAGATAAAGACTGTAATTTTAAAATATATTTAATTGTAAAAGTTCCCCTGACGACACTTTGCCCCTGTTCAAAGGAAATTTCCGATTATGGTGCGCATAATCAGCGTGCAATTGTAAAGGCAAGAATAAGCTATGATAATGAAAACAATATCTGGCTTGAAGATTTAATTAAAACAATTGAAGAATGCGCATCTTGCGAAATATATCCTCTTTTAAAACGTGAGGATGAGAAATTTGTTACGGAAGCAGCTTATAATAATCCTAAATTTGTGGAAGATATAATTAGAGATGTTGTTATTCAAATGGAAAATAATGACGTCATACGTTATTATAAAATCGAAGTAGAGGCGCAAGAATCTATCCACACTCATAACGCATGGGCAATGCAAGAACATAAAAAATGATTGAAATTAAAAACATAGTTTTTACAAAAAAATTATCATTTATAAAGCATTTTTTGTGTTTTATAAATCATCTTCTGCCTTTAAGGCTGAAGTTTGCCTCTGAAACTTTTATTGTTTTGATAGATAAAAATATTAAAGGTGAAATAACCCTTGAAAAAGATTCAAAAAGCACAACCAGATTTAAAATTACAAAATTAATTTTGGAAGAATATTCTATTGCGCACCAATTAACAAGCTATGTAATCTCAAGATACAGAGCCATGGGTGCTAATTCTTTTTATGCCGTTGTTGATGAAAAGCAAGCAGATTTATTAAATATTTTTAAAAATGAATTGAGTTTTCGCTCTTGCGGAAATGAATATCTTTATAAAATAAATGATATGAATACAAGTTATTCAATGTTTTTAAAAACCCTAAAACCTGAAAATATTAAGGATGTGTGTGCTTTTTACAATGAAAGTATAAACTCGTTCAATCGGTTTTTATTTGGGCGTGAAAATTATCAATTTCAAAACCCTTGCATGCGCTATGCCTTTTATAATGAAGCCAAAAGCGAAGTCTTAGGCTATTTTGAAGTTGCTACAAAAAATAATCTTGATTACTATATCAATTTTTGTATAGATTGCGCTTATAACATTTATTTATTGGATGCAATGAAATTTATATATTCAAAAATTAAACGAAAAAACAAAAACTTTAACTTATACATTAAAGTTAAAGATTACTTTATGAATTCAAAAGAGTTAATTGCAATTTTGAATGAAAATAATGCCGAATTTATATCAAAAAGCCAAATTTTAGCAAAAGACTACTATCGTGAAATAAAAGAAAACAATATTTTAAAGAATGCAAAAATAATTTTTAATGATCCAACAACAGCGTAATTAAAAATAAATACCACAAGGTATAACTCTTGTGGTATTTACCAAAACTTGAAATTATTTTAAGTAATTTGGTTTAGATAGACTTCGCTTCACTCGGCTCGGGTTAGCCTCTGATGCCTAATTTTTTGACTAAGGCTCTGTATTTATCAAGGTCAGCATTTTTTAAATATGTTAACATACCTTTTCTTCTGCCAACCATAACTAAAAGGCCACGTTTTGCCTGGAAGTCTTTTTTGTTTGTTTTTAAATGTTCCGTTAACTCAGATATTTTTTGAGATAACATAGCTATTTGAACTTCTATGTTACCTGAATCCTTCTCAGATTTTCCAAATTCTTTGATAATTTCTTGTTTGTTTTTCAAGTTAATTGACATTTTGATTTCCTTTTCGATAATATGTTATACTTTTGCTATTTAAGTATAGCTAAAACATGAAATTTTTTACAATATTTTCTTAATATTTCTTATTATGCAAAAAGCAGGCATAAAGCCTGCTTTCAAAAATCTATTTAATTTTTTTAGTTATCTTCTTCTTCGGCACCGACTGTAACGGTTGTTCTAATTGATTCAACACCACCTTTGGATTTTGACAATCCTTTTTCTTTAAACTTTCTGACTTGACGTTCTAATTTGTCACATACAAGGTCAATTGAAGCATACATATTTTCAGCTTTTTCTTCAACCCTGATAGTGTCGCCGCCAACTTTGCAATTGATTTCTGCAATGTGGGAATCATTAACGGAAGGATTTTTAATGACCTGTAAAACCACATCAATAGCATCAATTTGCTCGTAGTGACCTGCAACCTTGCCTGCTTTTTCTTTAACATAGGCTTTAATTGCATCAGTGATTTCAATGTTGCGTCCGTTAACGTGGATATGCATAATTAGCTCCTTTACTAGCGATAGATGTTCTCATCACGCACTTTATATATTATACCTCATTTTCGCCTTTTTTTAAATAAAAATTTTGCAAAAGTTATATTAATTTACTAAATTTTTGTAAATTATAGTATAATAATGTAGTAGCCGAAAACAACAAATTAAGGATGAGTATGAATAAAGATATTTTTAACAATCAGCTAAAAACCATGAAGAACTATATTATGTTTGAAATTAAGGCGCGCCAGAATGAATTAACGCCTGAATTGAAAGCAAAAAACAGAGCCCCTATAGCACTTTCCATGGGAGCACCCGTTGAACCCGTTCCTGATTTTGTAAAAGAAAAAACCATGGAATACTTAAATATAGACAGCCTTCATACTTATTCAACCCCTAAGGGCGAAGCAAGGTTTTTAAACGCATGCGCAACTTATATGAAAAATCGTTTTAATGTTGAAATTGAACCTAAAACTCAGGTATGTTCTTTAATAGGTTCTAAAGAAGGCATTTGCCACATGATTAAGGCATTGGTTAACCCATGTGAAAATGATACTATTTTAATTCCCGCCCCCGGCTATGCTTCATATTCTCAAATGATTAAATCATCAGGCGCTGTTGCTTACGGCATTGACTTAAATGAAAAAAATAATTTTATGCCTGATTTGAATGAAGTTTTAAACAAATATAAAAAAGAAGGGCATGATGTAAAAAAAATCAAGGCTTTAATCATTAACTATCCGAATAATCCGCTTGGCTGTACTTGTACAAAGGAATATTTACAGCATTGTGTTGATTTTTGTAATAAGTTAGGAATTTTATTGATTTCCGATAATGCGTATTGCGATATGTATTATGAACCGGAATATAAACCCCACAGTGCCTTAGAATGCAAAGGAGCAATGGATTGCTGTATTGAAATGTATAGTTTTTCAAAAACTTATGCCATGACAGGCTGGAGAATGGGCTGGGCATGCGGCAATAAAGATGCTGTTATGATGTTATCACGCATGAAATCTACTGTAGATACAGGTATATTTAAGGTGTTGCAATATGCAGGGGCTGATATTTTGGAAAGTCCCGAAGGTGAAAAATATACTCAAGAACAAAATGAAAAATTTAAGAATAAATTAAAACGTTTTACCAAAGGCTTAAATTCGCTCGGCTATAATGTAAAAATGCCAAAGGCTACTTTTTATTTGTGGGTTGAAATTCCGAAACGATTTAAAGATTGTGTGGAATTTGCAAATCAATTACTTGAAAAGTCAGGTGTTGTAATTGTTCCGGGTACTGCATTTGATGAACGTGCGCTAAGGTATTGCAGATTATCTGTAGTAGCTTCTGATAATGACTTAGATACTGTAATAGAACGTATGAGAAAAGACGGATTTGAATACTAAAATAGTTATAATAGATTATAATTCGGGAAACGTAAAAAGCCTTGGTAATATGATTAAGGCACTCGGTTATGATTACATTTTATCAAATAAAAAACAAGATATACTCTCTGCCGATAAATTACTTTTCCCCGGCCAAGGGCATTTTGAACAGGCAATAAATAACCTTTACAGGTCAGGGCTTATAGATACAATAAAAGATGCTATCGATAAAAAAGTTGATTTTTTGGGAATATGTCTTGGCTTGCAAATACTTTTTGAAAAATCTGAAGAAGCACCTAATATTAAGGGTTTAGGCATTATAAAAGGAGATGTTAAAAAATTTCAAAAAGGCAAAACTCCTCAAATTGGCTGGAATAAAATTAAAACCACACAAAATAATAAATACTTAAAAGACGATTATTTTTACTTTGTAAATTCATATTATGTTGATCCTGTTGATAAAAATATAATTTCATCTACTTGCAATTATGAAATAGAATTTTGTTCATCCATTCAAAAAAATAATTTGTCTGCCGTACAATTTCACCCTGAAAAAAGTGCAAATGCGGGAGTAGAATTTTTTAGGGAATGGTTAAAATAAATTCTTAAATGAAGTATAATATTTTTATGAAAAAATTTGTTATAGTATTTTTAATTTTTCTAAATTGCATTGCATTAGCTGATGTAATGCCTTATTATATCAATTCCCTAAGGAGAAACGGTATTGGTTTCACATCAATTCAAAGTCCGCTTGTAATGCGCAGAACACCTTCTAACGACGGGGAAATTCTTGAAACGCTAAATTTTGATTTTAAAGGGCAGGCAAATTGTTTAATTAATAAATCAAGATGTTCTGTTGATGAAATTTTTGCCGCATATTCGGAAAAAAATAAAATAGCCCTTCTAACGACAATAGATGAAAGTGAAAACTGGTCTTTGGTTTGTTTTAATCAAACCCAAAATCCTGTTTGCGGGTGGGTTGATGAAAAAGTTAATAAATATTATAACTGGACAGACTTTTTTAATATGTACGGTAAAAAATACGGGCTTTATTTGTTTAAAGACCTGCAAAAAGCAGATAAGGTGCTGTTCGGAGCACCCATGAAACAAACAAATACAACAGGTTCAATTGAAATGCCTAAAAAAATAATTCCATGGCTTGTAAGGGGCAATTGGGTGTTGGTCAAAGTTGTTGATTTCGGCGCGCAAAATAAAACCGGCTGGCTGAATTACAGGGATGACAGGGGAAAATTAAAACTTTTTGTTAAATTTGATTAAAAAACTTTGTTTATGTTATTCTATTTAAAAAGCTCTAAAAAGGATTTAAAATGAAAACCAATTTTTTCTATGCTCTGCAGATTATAAGCGGAATATTCAGCGTAATTTTAGTATTGCTTCATTCTCCAAAAGGTGACGGTATGGCTTCAATCGGTGCTGCAAGCCAATTATTTTCATCACAAAAATCAACGGAAAAAGGTTTGAATAAAGTAACATATTTCTTTGTAGCGATTTTTGTTATTTCAAGTTTTATGCTTGGCTTTATTTTAAAATAGTTAAATCAGTTTACTTCATCAATATAATCTGAATATTCCAATAAGCCTTCCGAATCTTCTTGAAAATTGTCAGGTTCTATTTTAATTAACCAGTTAGCGTAACAATCTTCATTAATTAATTCAGGCGAGTTAATAAGTTTTTCGTTTACTTCTATTATTTTTCCGCCGACAGGCATGTATAGTTCATACGCATTGCGTACAGATTCTATTGTTGCAAAAACCTCGTCTTTTTCAAGAGCTGAACCGGTTTCCGGCAATTCAACAAATACTATATCTCCCAGTTGATTAACCTGCCAATCGGTTATACCGATTAGCACATTGTTATCTTCTTCTAAAGCCCATTCGTGGCTTCTTGCGCAAAGTATTCCTTCCGGTGTATTCAATTGGTTATTCCTATTGTGGCTATCATAATCTTTTTATCATATTATGGGCATTTGTAACTACCCTTTATGTATGATTTTTATCTTACATAAATTCTCGGCAGGCGCATTTTCAATCTGCAGGTTAATTCATAATTAATAGTGCCCAGTTTTTCAGCCCATGTATCAATGTTATCAATTTTATTTTCTTCGCCGATTAAAGTAATAACATCACCCACACTGCAATTTAGTCCTGTTATATCAAACATCATTTGATCCATGGTAATTCTGCCTATTTGATAAATTGCAGAACCGTTCACATTGGCACTTATTTGACCCGATAATTTTCTTGAAACGCCGTCAGCATAACCAAGAGGAATTGTTGCAACTTTTGTATCCTTTTTGGCAATATAAGTGTGGCCGTAGCTGATTCCTTCACCCTTTTTTAAGGTATGTATATTCGTTATTCTTGCCTTTAAACCCATAACGGGAAGCATTTTTTTCATATTTTCATTATTATTTGAAAAAGGTGTTAAACCCCACATGGTTATACCCATTCTGACCATATCAAAAGAATACTCGGGATATGAAAAAATAGCGGGCGAATTTAAGCAGTGCAATTTAACATTTTTTTGTTTAAAAATATCCTTAAAATCTTCAATGGAATTTTGAAAATTATTTATTTGTTTTTTAAATAAATCGGGATTTTCCACATCTGCAAAATGGGTAAAAACCCCTTTTAATTCAATAAAATTACTGTTTAATACTTTTTTAATATAGTCTTTGGCATTTTCAATTGATATACCTATTCTGTTCATACCTGTGTCAATTTTAATATGGGCTTTTAATTTTTTATTTAATCGTTTGTATAATTGATTAGCTACATCAAGGTGTTCTTCGTTAAAAATTGATATTTCAATATCATTTTTAATTGCATTTTCAAATGCCCATAAAGGACTTGCACCAAGCACTAAAATCGGCTCTGCGATTTTATTTTCCCTTAGTTCAATGCCTTCGTCAATGCTTGCTACACCAAAATATTTTACTCCGCAGGCAATTAAAGTCGGTGCGCACATTAAAGACCCATGCCCATATCCGTCTGCTTTAATAACGGCAAAAATATCAGGATTAAAGCCTTTATTTTTCAGATAATTCTTAATTTCCAAGACATTATTTTCTAAATTGCCAAGATTTATTTCAACCCAGGCATCTCTGTTTTTATTAACTGATGTACCTCTATAATTTTGCATTCTGCGCCTCTTTAAATAAATTATAGGTATTTTGCATTAACATAGCAATTGTCATAGGGCCGACGCCCCCCGGAACGGGTGTTATATAAGAAGCTATATTTTCAATATTTTCAAAATCCACTTCCCCATGGAGCTTGCCTTCTAAGTTTTTAATAATGCCGACATCAATAATTACAGCTCCTTTTTTAACCATATCGGCTGTAATCATATTGGCTTTTCCTGTTGCACTTATTATGATATCGGAATTTTTTGCAATAGCTTTTAAATTTGTTGTTTTTGAATGCGCCAAAGTAACTGTTGCATTTTTTTGTAAAAGAAGTTCCGCCATGGGTCTGCCTACAATATTTGACCTTCCGATTACAAGAGCCGATTTAGCGGTAAGCTCAATATTATAATATTCAAAAAGTTTCATAATTCCCAAAGGAGTACAGCAAACAGCATAAGGTTTTAAGCCTGAATGAAGCCTTCCGACATTAACGGGATGAAATCCGTCAACATCTTTTTTGGGGTTTATAATTTCAATTAATTGCTGTGCATTTAAATGATTAAACAAAGGAAGCTGTATCAAAATACCATGGACAGAAGGGTTTTGATTTAATTCATGGATTAATTTTATTAAATCAGTCTGTTTTACGTTTCTGTCAAACCTATATACGTAAGACCTGAAACCAATTTCAAGCGCGCGCTTTTCTTTTGAATTGACATAAACCTTGCTTGCAGGGTTGTCATTTGCAAGAATTACGGCCAGCCCCGGTTTTTCGTTTAGCTTCTGTGTTTTTTGTTTTAAATCTTCTAAAATTTCTTTTGAAACCAGTTTTCCGTCTATTAACATAATCTATCCTTTTTGCGGTAAATTCATTCTTGAATATAAGATTTCAAGTGTATTTGAAATTTCATTCAAATCAAGAATATCATATTTTTTAATACATCCTATTAAATCCAGCTCAAGGGCATTCAATAAATCAAGAGGTTCATTGTCACCTTCAAACTTATTTATAATTACTCCCATTTGCCCGTTTGATACATATTTCCTTGAAGAATCGGCAATTTTAGAAGCAAGACAGATGGCTTCTTTGTTTGGGTTAGATATAATTAATGCTTCATCAATCAGGCAATCTGTTAAAGAATTCAGGTATTTTAAGTCATATTCGCAATCAATAATAACAAAATCATATCTTTCAATTAATTTTGTTACAGAATCGCGGGTCAGTTTTGTGGAAGGACAGTGGCAATCCTTGGGTGTTACAAACCAGCTTGCAATAATATCCGTATTTTCATCTATATTTAATACAATATCCTCTAATGCCCAATCAATGTATTCTTGTTTGGTCATTCCTTCCGGTATTCCCGTTTTATATTCATGCTTGCCGGATTTTATACCGTAAATTGTATTTCTTGTTTTTATTCCGAAACTGTCGGACAATTCTAAGGTCAAATCATTATCTAATAAAAGAATTGTTTTATCCTTAAAATTCCTTTGAAGTAATTTCAAAAGTGCGCGGATAACGGTTGTTTTACCGCTTCCTGATTTACCAATAACCGCTATAGTTGAAGTCATACTTATCCTTATTTATTATTTTATGATTGTATTATAAAAATAAAGAAATTAGAAGAATCTGTATAAAGGGTTGAATTTTGTTGCTGTACTGTAGGTTATACCTTTTTTGGTATATTCAATAATACTCAAAACTTCTTTTTTAAGTCTTTCGATTTCTTGTTTTTTATTTTTTGGCTGTTTATTTTCCCAGTTTGAAAGCATGTTAGAAAATTCTTCGCCTGTTATAATACATTGCCCTGTGCCGAATTTTGAAATATTTTGTTTTGAAAATTCTTCTAAAAATTCTCCGTAACAACCTGCAATTTTATCGGAAATTGTTTTTGCATTATCAAGCATAACTTTAACATCTTTAGAATAATTTTCATCATCTTCTATACCAAACTGGGGAATTCCCGTTTCAGGGTCGATATCGGGTATAAAATGCCCCATTCTTGCTCCAAGTCCCATGTATAAAACCGCATTTTTAGCAGCCATGTTTGCAGATATCCTATCCTGCGTTGTTCCCCAAGAACCTTGCATATCAAAATAAAGTTCTTCTGCCGAATTTCCGCCGAAGGCGCATACAATATCCGACATAACCGTTTCTAAATTAGAGGCTTCAGGGTTTTCGTAAGGTCTTGCATTGTAAACACAGCCTAAATAATCTCCTCTTGGGTCAAGTGCTATATTTAAAACCTCATTTCCTAATTTTAAATTATCTCCTTGAGATTTTATAAGGTTGTGCATGAATTCCAAATTCAGTGCATGTGCCCCTTCATGGCGAATAATTAAGTCTTTTTGTCTGTCAGAAAAATTATTATCGGAAACTTCACCTGACTCTTTAGACAGATATGCTTCATTTATATCGGAAATTGAAATTTCCCGCGCACCTCTTTTACCTGATAGGATATAGGCTCTATCTATCAAATCAACCATATCTATATAGTTAAAATTAGAACCTTGTGCAACTTTTGACAGGTGTGAAAGGGTTTTTTCATCTAATTTATAATTATTTTTTTCTATATGAAATCTTGCAATTTCTTCAAGATTTTCAGGGGTTGAAGGCGGGTAAATCACAATATCATCTATAAATAATCCGGGGCGCATAATATCCTGCTTTGTAAGCTCGGGATAATCGCTTGCACCCATTACAACTATGTTATAGTCTTTATCATTTTTAGATTTATCCATTTCCTTTAACAATTTTTGAAAAGCCTGTTGTTCATATATTGAGCTGTAGCCATATATCGGGTCAGATGAAAAATGGTCAAAATTAGAAATAAAAAGCATTACCATTTTATTCGGGTTCGCTTGAGCCTGAGTTTTCAGGGTATTTATTAATTTATTCATTTTAACTTCAATTGCCTTCATGGGGTCTTGATTAATCGTATCTAAGTCCCTTATTGCAAAATCAGAAGCATTAATACATATCATGGGAATTTTTAATTCGCCTGCAATTGCCTTAGCACAGTTCATTCTTCCGCCTGATGAATTGTGAGCATTATATAAGATATAGCCTTTTGTTTTCGGGTAATTTTTTAATTCATAAATGACGTTTTCGGCTTGTCTTTTGACCATGGGAGTGCCTTTAATATCATTTAGATTTTTATTTGTATCAAATACAATTTCATAAGGGGCATCTTTTGTTGCTATATTACTTTTTTGAGTATTTTCCCAATATGAAGATGCCATGTCTTTTGTTATTTTTTCGCTATTTACATAGTATGAGGCAATATTTTTTATAAATCTTATGGTATTATCATATCCTGAACCTTTTGAATTTAAGGGCAATGAAGTAATGTAAGCAAGAGCGTCATCATCAATATCCGTACCGATTTGCGATTTAATAAAGTCTTTTGTGATTAAAATTTGTTCCCTCAGAGCATTACTATCCATAATGGGAATTTGTATGTTCTGATAATCTCTGATTGCGCGCTCTATTATCGGTTCTTCCAATAAATCATAATAATCATCTTGGTTATTTAATAAAATATAGTGTATATTTTTAGCTTTTACCCCTATTGAATTATCAATTTTTACGGAAGAAATGACGGGATTTCCGTCTTTATCCTGTGTTGTGGAATCATAAAATACCTTATAAAAGTTTTTTATAATAATAAAATATTGGGTGTCAGGGTCATTTTGGTATGAATTACATTCTGTTGCAATAACATTTAATTTTGAATGTTCATTAAAAACAACAGGTTTTATTTTATCTTTTTTTAGGTTTTTAAATTGCGAATCATCAAGATTATTTAACTGTTGAATTAAATTATCAATAAAATAATCAGGAGCGGAATCATCCGTTGCAGAATAAGTTACAAACATATTATAATTTCTGTCGGCATTTTTAATTACTTTGCCTGCAATATCTTGATAATATGGCATTACGGGCCTTTTCTGGTTATTGGTTTTATCGGTTGAAGCGCCCATAAAGAGCTTTTGGAAAAAAGCGTCTATTCTGTTTGAAAAAGCATGAGTCACAGGATTGGTTGAAGCCTGAATTGCGCTGATAAAATATGAATCATTGCCTGATAAATTTTTGATATCAAATGTGCCGATTTTTGCTAAATCAACCACAGCAAGGTCATTTATATCTTTCATTAAGGCTTCTTGTACTTCAAGTGATGAAATAAAGGCATTGGGCTTGGATTTTTCTTTTAATTCATTTTGAATATTTTTAAATTCTTCTTCAATTAATTCTGCGGTTTTCCCTACGTTATCTTTGTGCCATATCCATTCGCTTGATTGTTCTGCGGTGTATTCTGCGCTATGTGTTCTATCTTTTGCATAATCAGAAGTTCCGTTTTGAACGGAATGTGCAAAATCTAAAAGAAAATGCAGAAATGCAAGATAATAATGCTCTTTTGTAATAACTGCAATTGAAGAATTATCATCTTTATAAATAACATACCTGCGGGCAAAGTCTTCCGCTAAATCTGCCATTGCTTGCCCCGAAGCAGTCATACCTTCAAGCATTCTTTCGTATCTTTTTTGGTATTTTGGAATTGAAAAATTAAAGTTAGGTTTAAAACTTTTTATGTTTTCCAATATGGAAGGCGGAGTTTCTTCTTTCTTGTTTTTTTCAAAAGATACGTTTTTAATGTTATCAATAGCATTAATTTTCATATTAAATTCCTTATTAATAAATTAAATTAATTTGATGAGTAAATTCTTCGCTTGTCATGGTTTCATATCGTTCTTTTAAGAAATTTAGAATTTCTTTATTATACATAATAGTTTCCTGTAAGCTCTTATATTCGCTTCTTAATTCGGGAAGTTGTTTAATTTTGGCTATGGTTTCTCTTGTTTCAATTAAATTATCCAGTTCATACTGTAATTGTTCCAGAGTTTTGTTGCTTCCCGCTTTTCTTAATTCCTGATTGAATTCTTCAACAAGACCTTTTTTATGTTCGATATCTTCTAATTTTTTATCTATGTTTTGAATTGATACATTGTTAATTTTGATTTTTTCTTCATTAACAAAGAAAATAACTGAATTTAATTTTAAATATTGGGCTATTTTTTCTTTTATGTATTCCACGCCGGATAAAATAACTTCTTTTTCTCTGTTTTTTTTGGTTGTTTTGGAATTTAACCGCCTTAGCATATTGCTTGATGTATCAAGCAATTCCATTTGATGAAGGTATTTATTATAATCTGTATAATCTTTCGGGTTAAAATCAGGGTCTTGCAGAATTTGACTGTTTTGCAATTGTCTTGCTTCATTTTCATCCATGAGTTCTTTTTTTCTTGCTCTAAATTCATTTTCCTGATTAAGCTGAGCTTCTACCTTTGACAATTGGGCTTGAATGCGGTTCATATTATAAATAACGGATTGCAGAGAATTAATTCTTCCCGATAAATTATCCATTTTCAGTTCATAGCTTTCGCAAAGACGTATTTTACGCTTTGTTATGGAAATGTTGTGCTGTAATCTATCTGCTTCAACATCTACGTTTGTGTTGGCTAATTCATTTTCCAAATCCTGAAGCTGTTTTTCAAGGGCTTGTTTTTTGAGCATGTTTTGATAGTACGGATGGCTTTCAAGATATTCAATTTCTTTTTGCTTTTCTCGTCTTGTTCTTGCTAAATCTTTAAGAGATTTGGAAATATCCGCAATTTTTGCTTCTCTTTTTGCTAAAACCTGTTTTCTTTTTTCACCGTCTAATGAATTCGGCACATCAAGAATTATCTCGCCGTTGCTTAATTTTTTTATTGTTTCAATAATGTTATCTATATATGAATCATAGCTTCTGCTTATTTGACCTTTATCTATTGCATTTTGAACATCTTGCAGGTAGTTTTGTAATTTTTCTTTGAAATTGGGAATTGTTCTCATCCATTCATCAAATTCAACATTTCCGCGTTTTGAATTACAATCGGCACAGTCGCAAATATAATTTTTTATGCTGTTTGCGCCGTCTTTACTTCTGGGCTGCAGGTGTTCTGCGGAAGGTACGGATTGCTGTACAAATTTTTTAGCAATCTCATGGGATTTTAGGGGTTTTGAATATTTAACAAACCATGAATTAACATCTTGTTCCGATGTAGGTAATTTGCGTGCTATTTCCGTTATTTTCCCTTGAGTTGTTCTGTCTGAAACAACGTTAGATAGTGCATAAATAAATCTTTTCCTTGAGAATTGATTTTCCCCTAAACCTTCAATTTCTTTTTTAAATTCTGATATAATATCATTAATTTGTGCTTTTTCCGCCCTTGAAGCATTGGAAGATTTTACATAATTTTCTAATTCTTTAACGGTTTCTAACTGTGTTTGAATTAATGCGCCTATGCGTTTTTGGGCTTCAAATTCAACAAGTTCCGATAAAGATTTTTTAGGATATTGTATTGCCAAATTTTTTATAATATCGACAATTTCTTGTTTTTGTTCGCGGTAAATACTTCTTGGCGGATTTTGTTCAACCCCTGTGAAGATACTGTCATCTTCATATTTTTCAAGTGCGTCAACTAAATCATATCCTCTTTTATCTCTGATATCATTTACAAATTGATTTATTTGCTCATCCGAAAGCATTATAAGCCCGCAAACAGGACGGCGAAGGTTTTTAATGTTTTTTATTTCAAAATTATGGGCTGCGGTATTTACTTCGCAGGCTTTTGCGAAACTAATGCGCTCAAAAGTATCAAAAGGCAAAGGTTTTATCGGGCTTTGCGCATTTTGTTTTTTGAATTGCAGGTGCGGAAAATACGTAATCGGAAAATTTATCTTCATTGTATATCCTCTGTCCTTACAGGTTCTTTATTTATTAATTCAAGCGCAAGCGAGGCTTTGTTTTTTAAGGTTTCATAATAATCACTGTTCGGATAATTAAAATTATCGCTTAAGGCATAGTCACATATTCTTTGAATTTGTTTTAAAACGGAAACACTATGAGAAATAGAACGATATACATTTCCTTGCGATAATTTTGCGCTCAGTGCACGTTTAATATCTTTATCCTGCGTATCGGATGTTACAGAGGAAATTTTTTCAAAATTTTCTATAGTATCCGGATTTGAAGAATTAAAATGTGCCCATAAATAAAGAATATAACCTGATACATTATCGCTTGAAATTATATCATTAGGGGCAATTTTGCTTTCTTTTAAAGTCCTTAGGAGCTTTTCTTCTCTATCTTGATAAGAATTTCTTACTTTTCTGAAAGATTTTATTTGTTGTTTTGAATTTCTATCTGTTAATTGTATTTCAAGCATATTATCAATTACTTCCTGAAATCCTTTTGGTTCTTGCACTTCATTAGAACCGGCAATGTAGCCTGCAATTTGAGCAAGGGTTTCAGGGGTTATATTTTTTAAAACCTCATCATATATAAGTCCAACCGTCATTAAAGGATTTGCCCCCTGAGCGCAAAGAAGCAATCTGCCTTTTGGGGTTAATATGTATTCATTTTTATAATTTCTATATAAAAACCCTTGTTTTAAAAGAATATGAGAATAATTTTCAAATCTTTTAATTAAAGTATCAGAGGTTTTATCTTTATCTTTTGCACTATATATTTTAAAAGAATTATTAACCATATCCCTTAAATTTGAATTATCGCTATTTTCGTTGTAATATCTTGCAATTAAAACAGGGTCGGGCCTAAATTGGCTTCTTAAATTATCTGCATTTGAAGAAATATATTGATAAGCTAAATTTAATTCATCAACCGCTTCAATATTTTGTTGTTCCTTTTGATATTTTTTCGGAATTGATTTTAAATTATAAAGTACAACATTTCCGGTATTATCAACCCCGCGCCTTCCTGCTCTGCCTGCCATTTGGTGAAAATCATTCACGCTTAGGGTTGTTGTTTCCATTTCTTTGGTATGTGCATTATAGCTTTTATAGGTCATATCAGAGATAACAACGCTTCTTGCAGGCATGTTAATTCCGGCTGAAAGCGTTGAAGTTGCACTTACCACCTTTAATAATTTTTTTGAAAACAATTCTTCAACAAGTTTTCTATATTGCGGTAATTTGCCTGCATGGTGTGCGCCATAGCCCCTTATTAGCGCTTCCGGGTTAATGTCTTTACCTAAATATCCGCTGTTAGCATATTGTTCTATAATTTCTCTGATTTGTTCTTTTTCTTCCTGCGTTGTTAAATCAACCCCTTGAAGATATAAATTTTTAACAACATCATCACACATATTTCTTGAGAGTTTAAAAATTAAAGCAGGAAGCATATTTTGCTCGTTTAAACTTTTTACTAAAAGGGGAAAATTATCATGAGGCTCTGATTTAGAATATATATGTTTTACCTGTTTTGAGTCTTCATTTCTTAAAAGATGAGATATTTCATTTATTTCATCAGGTGAAAATTCAGGATAATTTCTCGCAAAATCTTCCTTAAAATCTTCCAACGAATCATATTTAGGGCGCAATTGAACTTTTAAATTTTCAATGGTTCTTTGAAGCTGAAATGCTGATAATTTGTAAAATTCATCCTTATTATTTTGTTTTTGATAAATTTTTGAAATTGCTCTTTTTTGTTTATCTTCAATATTGGATTCGGATAAATCTTCTAAATTTATTTGATATTCTATAACAGGTTCAAACGAACCTTCTTTTGGTTTAAAAATTTGCCAAACCAAAGGTACATAGCGTTCTTTTGGTTTAATTTCAACTAAGGATGAATCTTGTTTGGTGTTAAGGCTTTGAATCCAGCCTGAAAATTCATTACCGTTATTAATTGTTGCAGACAAGCAAAGAATTTGAATATCATTTGGAACGCAGGCTATTATTGAATTTTCCCAAACGCTTCCCCTGTCTTCATCAGATATATAATGTGCTTCATCAAATACAACAGTTCCTATATCGTTGTTGTTGCCTAAATCTGCAGATTGATTATATAAAATTTCAGTTGTCATAATAACAATCGGTGCATTAGGATTAATTTTTCTATCGCCTGTCATTATTCCGACATTTTTTTTGCCATAAATCTTTGAAAATTCTCTATATTTATCGTTTGCAAGTGCAACCAGCGGGACTGTTATAATCGTTCTTTTATTTTCATCAAGGTTTTTATTGACCGCAAAATGTGCAACCGCTGTTTTTCCTGTGCCTGTAGGTGCGCAATATAATACACTTTTACCTTCAAGAAGTTTTGAAGCGCACTCCATTTGGCTTGTATCAGGCCGGAATTGGTGAATTCTTCCTTCCAGTTCAATTTTTGGAAGTTTATAGTAAGTTGGATTTAATACCTTGTCATCACTCAATTCAAGCCCCATATAATGAGCAAAACTTATTGAATTATTGTCATAAATTGAATTTATATTTTGCTTATTTGTTAATGTTTCAGGCCCAATAAAGCTACTGAAAGTATGCCGTACGGGGCTTTTAAATTGTATATTCTTAACGGGTGACAGCATTTAACTTGTTATCCTTGTTATGTAGATAATAATACAAACATGCTGAAAATTAAATTTCTTGCTTTGTAAAACTTAATAAATGGGGATGGCCGGTGACGTTCTATCCATCTGAACACAGAAAAAATGTCAACGGTGGGTTTCGTTCTCCACGACATTCACCTGATTGAGGG
>JAFVFO010000038.1 GCA_017475485.1 Candidatus Gastranaerophilales bacterium
GTTTAATTCCAAAAACTATTACACATCCAACCTATGGCACTTTTACTTTAAGTAATTCTGATTGGGGACGAACTTGGGCAAGTGGTGGTGCTAGTTTAATTCCAAAAACTGTTACACACACAGGAAGCGTTCCCTCAAACAAGCCAGAAATGTGTTTTATACCAGTATTATTTGCAACCGGCGGATGTACTGGATATAGCGGGTAGATAAACATTTTATTTTGTGTATTGATATGTGAGGGCTTAGGCCCTCATTTTTTTACACAATTAACGCTAGGTTTTATACATGGTTTTAAATTATAAAAAATAGTTTAATATTTAAAAGAGGATTAAAAAGAAATGGATTATATGAAAAAACAACCATTATGCTTTCTTTACCGGCGATTTGCGCACTATCGGTACATGCGCAAAATTTTAATTCACTCAACGAAACAAGCAAAAAATTTGTATTAGACACAATTGAATTCCAAAAAAAATTAAAAACCTGTACACCATATACTTTTAGCGGGGGCGGAACATCATACAAAATCATAGGTGTTAAAAACGATGTGTGTAATTTTTATCAGACAGCCCCGGAAGTTCTATGACAGATGCAAGAACAGGCAAAACACTGGATACATCACATTGCAATTATAATGCGCCGCTCAGCGCAGTAGCAACTTTTGCAGATAATTCTACCTTAACCAAGGCAATGTATGGAATTGATAATGCAACATTAAGCGAAACTCAAATAAAGGCGATTTTTGATAGTTCGTGGAATTTTGCATTAAAATATTGTAAATGAATATTGAAACGAATATTAAAAAAGGCTGTCCGTTGAATTGGACAGCCTTTTTGTATAAATAAAACATTATCTTTTTGAGAATTGAAATCTTTTTCTTGCACGTTTGCGGCCGTATTTTTTACGTTCTTTAATACGAGCGTCACGAGTTAATAAGCCTTCTTGTTTAAGAGTAGGTCTTAATTCTTCATTAATTTCAATTAATGCACGGGAAATAGCCAATTGAATAGCGTCTGCTTGAGCTGAAACACCACCGCCTATAGCTTTAACTCTAACATCAAATTTATCTTGATTTTCAGTTAAAACCAAAGGTCTATAGATTGACATTTCTAAAGAAGGTCTGTTACCAAAATAACCTTTTAGGGTTTTACCGTTAACGAAAATTCTTCCTTTACCTGAAACAACTTTAGCAACAGCTATTGAGCATTTTCTTCTGCCTGTTTTTATAATTTCATTTTTCTTATTATCAGCCATTACTTATCTCCTTTTAAGTCATATACTTCAGGTTTTTGAGCTGCATGAGGATGTTCGCTGCCTGCATAAACTTTTAATTTTTGGAATTGTTCATCACCAAGTGTGTTATGAGGAAGCATACCGCGAACAGCTTTTTCAATTGCTCTTTCAGGAACTCTTTCCATCATAGCTTTGAAGCTGAATTCCTTGAAACCGCCCGGATAGCCGGAGTGGCTTCTATACATTTTATCTGTTTCTTTATTACCTGTAACGGTAACTTTATCTGCATTAATAACGATTACAAAATCGCCTGTATCAACGTTAGGTGTATATTGAGGTTTATTTTTACCGCGAAGAATATTTGCGGCAACAACGGCTAATCTTCCAAGCGTTGCACCCTCAGCGTCAATAACATACCATTTGCGCGTTACTTCAAGAGGTTTTGCACTAAATGTTTTCATTTATTTTACCTTTCTTTGTGATTGTTTTTATATAGTTTTCTACATTGTCATAACCGACATACTCTAAGCACAAGCCCTGACCCATAACCTTATTTATTCCGCATTGGCGGGTTTTATAACAAAGCCATTGCTTTATAAGTGTTAAATCAGCGTCATTTCTTAATATTTTAAGTATATCGCCTACAATTATTCTTATCATATTATAGAGAAATCTGTCACCTATAATATCAATAAAAATAAACTTGTGCCTTTCAATAATTTGTTTTGACGCATTCGCATAATAAATCGTGCAATCATTATACGGATTATCCGATTTGGATTTAAAAGCGGAAAAGTCATGATAGCCAATAAGATATGAAAGCATTTGATTGACTTTATCAATATCTAATTCAATATAAGGCCAATGCAGACAAGATTTATAAAATACCGAAGCAACAGGATCATTTAAAATCGTATATCTGTAATGTTTATATTTGGCATCTTTTTGAGCATGGAAGTCGGGTTGAACTTCCGTAAGTTCAATAACTTTAAGGTCAAGAGGCAGAATACAATTCAAATGATATTTAAATTCATTAAGGGTTTTTGGGCCATTTGAATTTAAAGACATGTCAAAATGTGCTGTATGATATTTGGCATTCACTTTAACATCACATCTACCCGACATAATTATTGAAGTGTCACTTTTTGTCAATGTACTGATTGCTTTTTCGAGTTCACCCTGAACAGTTCTTTTGTCAGGCTGTTTTTGAGTTCCGAAAAAATCTTCGCCCAAATACTCAAAAGCTATTTTATAACGCTTTAATGCCATTATACTAATTGTATAATTGCCATCTCAGCATTATCACCGCGACGGGGCACTGTTCTTAAAATACGAGTGTAGCCGCCGTTACGAGTTGCATATTTTTTACCGATTACGCAGAACAATTGTCTTAAAACAGATTGTTTTGGTAGTTTTTTACCTTCAGGCAATGTATCAAATAATTCACCTGTTTGCGTATCAATAAATTTTTCAGTTTCTATATCATAAATATCTTTTTTCGCTTCGCGTCTGGCTGCTAAATCACCTTTTTTAGCAAAAGTAATAATTGATTCAGCAAACGGCTTAAGGGCTTTAGCTCTTGCCATTGTAGTAGTAATTTCGCCATTTAAGAAAAGTTGTGAAGCTAATGATCTTAACAATGCTTTTCTTTGGTCTGCTGCTTTAGATAATTTATGAATTTTACGACAGTGTCTCATTTTTTTATTCCTTATATTTTGACTATATTAATTCAAGGTCATCAACATTTTCAGGATTTGGCTGAAGGTCTAGACCCATCTGGTGTAGTTTTTCAATTACTTCGTCAGAAGATTTTTTGCCGAAGTTTTTAATATTTAATAAATCATGTTCCGATTTCTTTAACAATTCAGACATTGAATTGATTGAAGCGCGTTTTAAGCAGTTATATGCACGAACCGATAATTCCAAATCTTCGATTGATAAAGTAGGTGCAGCAACTTCTTGAACTGTTTCTTCTTCAATTACTTCCTGTTTTACTTGAACGGGAGTGCCTGAAATTCCTGCAATTTGGCTGAAGTGTTCAATTAATAAGTTAGATGCTTTTGATAAAGCAGCACCAACTTCAATTGAACCGTTTGACCATATTTCTAATGTCAATTTATCATAATCTAATGATTCACCAACACGGGCAGATTCAACATTGTATGCAACACGTTTAATCGGCATAAATACTGCATCAATTGGTAATAAATCTATCGGCAGGCCGTTTTTTTGTTCTTTAAGAACATCAACGGCAACATAACCCTTACCTACTTCAACGGTAATATCGGCATGGATTGAACCGCCTTGAGACAATGTACAAACAACACAGTCAGGGTTAACAATTTTAACACCTGCAGGAAGTTCGATATCACCTGCTAAAACAGGGCCCGGTTTTGTAGCGTCTAATCTTAAATGCTGAGGTTCATAGTTATCTGTTTTAACTACAACAGATTTAAGATTTAACATTATATCAATAACATCTTCAACAACTCCGGAGATTGAAGTATATTCGTGAGTTATACCTTCAATTCTTACAGAAGTAACGGCTGCACCTTCAAGACTTGATAATAATACACGTCTTAACGCATTGCCGATTGTAGAGCCGTATCCTCTTTCTAAAGGTTCAATAACAAATTTACCGTATTGTGAACCGTCAGAAGAAGTTGCTGTATTAATGTTTTTAATTTTTAGTTCCATAGTATGTATTCTCCTAATTATTATTTAGAGTAAAATTCGATAACGAGTTGTTCTTTAAAGTCAGGGTCAAGTTCTTCTCTATTTGGAATTCTGTCAAATGTGATTTTTAATTCATTAGAATCAACTGTTAACCAAGCATAGCTTAATGCCAAATCAATTGATTCAATCACTGATTTGATGAATTGTTTAGAGTTTTCTTTGATTGTAACAACATCGCCCTCTTTTAATAAATAAGAAGGAATGTCAACCTTTTTACCATTAACAAGAACATGTGCATGGTTAACAATTTGTCTTGCCTGACGTCTTGTGATGGCAAAACCGGCTCTGTATAATACATTATCTAATCTTGATTCAAGAGTTTGTAACATTATAGTACCTGTTACACCGGTTTTTCTTGAAGCATTTTCATAATATTTAGCGAATTGTTTTTCGCTTACTAAATAAGTCATTCTGATTGTTTGTTTTGCTTTTAATTGCTGTGCATAATCAGACGCTTTTTTTCTTGTTGCACCATGTTGACCTGATGCATATTGAGTCATGGATGTTGTTAATTTGCGGTTTGACAAATCTTTAACACCATAATTTCTGAATAATTTATTGGTTGGTCCTGTATATCTTGCCATTTTTTATTTCCTTTTTCTTATACTCTTGGCTTCTGTGGGTGTTTAGGCTCTGTTTCACTGGCCGCTCAACAGCCTCGACATCCTGCGTCGCCTATTAGGTGCACACGCCACTGCTTAAGGCAGTGCCGCTATCGCACTACACTCTTCTTTTCTTAGGAGGTCTGCATCCGTTATGAGGAATAGGGGTTACATCTTTAATTAATGTAATTTCTAATCCTGCACCTTGAATAGCCCTTATAGCGGTTTCTCGACCTGAACCAGGACCTTTGACATATACTTCAACTTTTTTCATACCTTGATCAAGTGATTTTTTAGCTACGATTTCAGCAGCAGATTGTGCTGCAAACGGAGTACCTTTTCTTGCACCCTTAAAACCGCAACCGCCGGCTGAAGCCCAAGCAACAGCATTACCTTGAGTATCGGTTGAAGTAACAATTGTGTTATTAAAAGTAGATTGAATATGAACTACACCTTGCAGTATATTCTTTCTTTCTTTCTTATTTGTTTTTGTTGGTTTAGCCATTTTATATTTCCTTTTGCAATTACTTTCTTTATAATCTCTGCGTTCCCTTGGCTCCTGCGGGTATCTCGCTTACGTTCACTTTGCTGGCGCTGTCGTTCGCTTTGCTCGATTATCACAAGTCGCCGTCGTAATGCTCTATCGTCAAAACTTACCGTTTTGCCGATTTTTACACCGACTTACGCTTTCTTCTTGCCTGCTATCGGGCCTGTTTTCTTACCTCTGCGGGTTCTGGCATTGGTTTTAGTTCTTTGGCCTCTAACGGGAAGTTTTCTTCTGTGACGAATACCTCTATAAGAGCTAATTTCACCTAAGCGTTTGATATGAAGCGATTCTTCACGTTTCAAATCACCTTCTATTGTGTAATGAGCGATTTCGTTTCTTAATTTTTTAATATCTTCTTCGGTTAAATCATCTGTTCTTAAGTCTTCGGAAATACCGCAAGCAGCTAATATTTTCGCACTTCTTGTCGGCCCTATGCCGTAGATGTAGGTTAATGCTATAACCATTCTTTTGTTGCGGGGTAAATCTACCCCAACGAGTCTTGCCATTTATGTTTCTCCTATTGGTTGATTATTATTTTGTTTTGTTTGACAAATAAAAGATTATTGCTTTTGCTCCGGTCAAATTCGCACTTCGTGCAAGAATTTCTACGTCGCCTTGGTACGGTTTCGCACTTTGCGCTTACTTATCGCAACCGCAAGCGTGCTTCGCGCACCTATACCCTACTTTGCTAGGCCAGTGCAGCGCACTACGCTTCGCCTTGCTCGGGTTACCCTTGTCTTTGTTTATGTTTAGGGTGTTTGCAAACCACTGTAACTCTGCCGCGTCTTTTGATAATTTGGCAGTCTTTGCACATTTTTTTTACTGATGCTCTTACTTTCATTTTTTTATCCTTTTTATTATTTAAGTCTGTATGTTATTCTGCCTCTGGTTAAGTCGTAAGGCGTCATTTCAACCTTTACTTTGTCACCCGGCAAAATTCTTATAAAGTTTTTTCTGATTTTACCTGAAATATGCGCTAAAATTTCATGTCCATTTTCAAGTTCAACTCTGAACATAGCATTAGGCAAGGATTCCAAGATTGTACCTTCTAGTTCTATTACGTCTTTTGACATACTTTTCCTTATTTATATGTTTGTAAATACAATCGTACTTGCTAAATTTTTCTTTGCAAGTCAAAGAAGCGCAAAAATAGCCCAAAAAACCGCATTTTTTAAAAAAATATAAAATTATTTTTTTAATCTTACAACACAAGATTTTTTATTAAACTTCCTTTTCAGCAATATATAAGCGTATTTAAGGCGTATAATTTATTTGAAAAATATAGACCATAAAAACTCAATATTTAAAAAAATAAATTTACAAAAGTTATCTTTTTTCATAGAAAAAATAAAATATTATATAATACAAATATATTAATAATGATATAAAGGGGAATATGATGGAGTTCTTTAAAAATTTTGTAGAATTAACACGCGGATATACTTTGCTTGTTACATTTGCTTCTTGTTTTGTTATATATTCTTATGCGCACTATTCACCGCGCTTTAGCATGATAAGTTTTATCTTAATGGCAATCGGGCTTTGCTGCGTACACCTGGGAGCTAATTTGTATGATGATTATAAAGATGTTAAAAAACAGCTTGAAGCAGGAAAAAAGCTGGATGAAGTCAGCTTTAACGCATACATACCAAAGGCAATGCCGATTAGAAACCGTATTTTTTCGCTTAATGCCACAAGGCATATAATAAATATGCTTTTTGTTATTGCAATAGCAATAGGTATTTGTTTTATACAAGTTTCAGGCTGGCCTGTAGCAATTTTTATGACGCTTGGTGCAATCTGTACTTTATTTTACCCTTATTCATCAAAATACAACTGTCAAGAATTAATCGTAGGGCTTGTTTTTGGCCCGTTTATGATTGTTGGCGGATATTACGCATTAACATCGGAATTTAATTTCGGGTTAATACTTTTAAGTTTTGCAATGTTTTTTGCAACTTTAACGCTTTTACATGCAAAAAATATTATGGACTGGGAATTCGACATACAAGACAACAAAAAAACCCTTGCAATACTATCCGGTTCAAAAGAAAACGCTATCAAACTGTTAACATTAATTATGTCAGTTCCTTATATTATAGTTATATATGGTGTTTTAACCCATGAATTCAATCCGAAAATGTTATATGTATTTTTAACCTTACCTATAGCAACAAAGTTGATTTCTTCCATGAAAGAATATATTATGGTTAAAAATGTAGAATTCAAACCAAGGTGGTATTGGGGAATGTTTGAAAATTGGAAAAACATCAAAGAAAGAAATATAGAATTTTTTATGTTCAGATTCTACCTTGCGCGTAATTTTTCATTTTTCTTTGGATTATTTGCAGCAATCGGAGTAATGTTATAATCACATGAAAAAAATTATATTATTAGTACTATGTTTATATTTAGGGGGAATAATAATGTCAAGCGCATTAGATAAAGTTGAAGAAAATATTTTTAAATTATCGAGCAATGAATTACAAAACAATATGCCTCTTCCTAATGCGCAGGTATATAACGGATACGGATGTCATGGCGGTAATATTTCGCCACAACTAAGCTGGCAAAATATTCCTTCCGGAGCAAAAAGTTTTGCGATAATTTGTCATGACCCTGACGCGCCAAGGCCAAACGGCTGGTATCATTGGCTTGTAGTAAATATTCCTCTAAGTGTGAATTCTATTAAACAAGGTGAAAAAATAAAAGGCTCTCTTGAAACAATAACGGATTTTGAAACAAAAGGGTATGGCGGAGCATGTCCTCCTGTTGGACATGGCGTGCATAGGTATAATTTTAGCGTTTACGCTCTTGATGTTGAAAAACTTCAAGTATCGGAAAACACTGCCCCAAAAGAAGTTGAAGCACAAGTTTTAAAACATACAATTGCAAAATCTACGATTACGGGGCTATTTGAAAGAAAATAAGATAGCGCAGGGTTTAATGCAAAGTATCCAACTGACTTGATACCTTGATACCTTAGTGCCTTAGTGCCTTAATTCACACTCTTTTGCCTTCGCCAGCGTTTGCTAAGCGCAATCGCGCTAAGCTCAATTGGCTCAGGATTGCTCCTGAGGGCGCAAGCGCCCACGTCGCCGTAGAACGGTTACGCACTTCGCGCTTGCTCAACGCAACCGCGTGCGTGCTTCACACTCTTTTGCCTTCGCCAGCGTTTGCTAAGCGCAGTCGCGCTAAGCTCACTTGGCTCAGGATAAAAAATAATCGCAAATAAGTTTTTCTTTTTTCTTGAAAGGATTTGTTTTAATAGCTTCCTTAACCCTTGTTAAAAACGAAGGTTTAAAGCAAAGTTTTTTATATCTGTCAACCAATATAGCTTTTTGTACAATAACTTTATTGTACTCTTTTGATTTTTCTTCATCTAATTCAATATCCGGCGCAAGCTCTTTAAGCCTTTTTTTACAATTAAGTATCTGCGCTTCTAAAGTTTTTTGCGTGTTTTCGTTTTTCATTTTCTAACTCTTTTAACTAAATGGGGAATAAATCATTTTATGTTCTAATAATACCTTAATTTTAAAATTAAAACTCATCCATGTTGCCTAAAAAAGTAAAATAGCATTTAGATGATGTATATTTTGGTACTTTATTCAACCAAATAGGGTATTTTTAGATTTTTAAAAAACCAATAAAATAATATATATGAAAAAAACAGTATATGGCTACCTGCACACCCATTGGGACAGAGAATGGTACAGAGATAAAGAAGATTTTAATATAAGATTGCAAAATATTATAGATACAATAATTTATGAACTGCAATCAAATCATGCGCCATTTTTTTATTTTGACGGGCAAGTATCTGCAATTTTAGATTATCTTAAATACAATCCCGACAAAAAAGATGTTATTAAAGATTTGGTAGAATGGCGAAAACTTGCCTTCGGGCCTTACTTTGTCAGTGCAGACAGTTTCCTTGTTGATTTTAGATGTATGCTAAAAAACCTTGAACTCGGAATAAAATATTCAAAAGAATTTTCCGTTAAAAAATTTATTGGTTACATGCCTGATATATTCGGCATTTCGCAATCTGCTTTCAAGGCATTATCATTAAAGAATATAAATAAAGCAATAATCTGGCGAGGTGTAAATCCTGAATATTGCGGAAATAGCGCAAACTTTAAAGTCGGCAATATATGTACTACCTGGCTTTCAATGGGATATTTTAACGATTTTATTCATAACAGAGATATTAAAGGACTGAAAAAATATTTAGATAAAATATTTAAGTATTCAAAATCAAGCTGTCTTCTGCCGATAGGGGCTGATCATCTCGGCATGTTAAAAAGCGCAAATCAAGTCATAAGGTATATTAATGAAAATTTAGATGATTATGAAATTGTTTTGACAAATCCTTTTGAATATTTTAGAAATAGTAAATTTTTAGCAAAAGCAACCTGTAATGAATTTTTGGATAACATAGAAACATACACTCTGCAAGGGGTTTTGAGTACAAGAATTAATCAAAAAATTAAAAATGCCAATGTGCAAAACAAATTAACAAGAATAATCGAAGTACTTAATTATTATTTACAGGAAAAATATACTTCTCATATAGAAGAAATTTATAAAACATTGCTTAAAAACCATGCCCACGACAGCATTTGCGGATGTTCATTAGATAGTGTTGCAAATGCGGTTGATACAAGGTTTGATAAATGCGAACAAATGCTTGACAGCATTCTTTTGCACATGATATTTGATTTCAAAGAAAAATATAAAATCAAAAAATATTCAAGAAATAAAATCGGATTATTTAATTTAACAAATGAAAAAAATCTAAAGGTTGTAAAGTTTAAATTTCCGCGCATATTGGAAAATGCACAGGTTATTAAAAAAGAACGCGGATTCTATTCCGAATTATTGGCAGATAACTATAAAATTCCTGTAACGGAAGATATTTGCGATATCTACACCCAGCTTGTTGAAGTAAGTCCTAATAAAAATTTTGCATTTAATACCGTAAAAATAGAGCGCCCGAGAAACACTTATTCAATAGGCGAAGATTATATAGAAAATTTTAACATCGGACTTTATATAGAAAATAATGAAGTAGTAATTAAAAACAGAAAAAATAACCAAACCGTTAAATTATCTATAACAGATATTAAAGATGACGGTGACAGCTATAACTTTGCGCCTAATGGCAAAAGGGCGGAAATACCGCTTGTTTCTCATAGGATTTTATATGAAGGTAAAATCCAAGGCGCACTAAGATTAAGCTACAAAAATATTGAGCTGGACGCTTTATTAGACAGCCATAGTAAATTTATACGTTTTAGCACAGTGATTGATAACAAACGTAAAAACCATAAAATTCAGCTTTGTTTAAAGTTTGACGATTATATTACTAAAACAACAGCACAAGATGCTATAGGTACAATATCAAGAACCCATGACCCATTATACAAAATGGAAGATTATATTCCTGCATACAGACCTTACGAATTAAGGACAAATTCATATCCTATGCAAAACTTTGTACATTGCAACAATGTATTGGCACTAACAAAAGGCTTGCATGAATATGAAACTTACCAAAATGAATTAAGAATTTGTTTATTGAGAAGCATAGGCATAATATCTGAACCTAAAAACCCTGCAAGAGCAGTGCCTGCAGGGCCGGCTCTTTTAATACCAAATGCGCAATTAAAAGGTATAAACAAGTGCGAATTTGCAATTTCTTTCGGAGAAGTGCACAATGCCTTTATGATTTTAGATGAATTTTTAGAAAATTATGTTGCATTTCCCGCATTATTTACGGAAGATATTAATTTTGAACTTGATAAAATTGATAAAGACAGTTATTTTTATGGTATAAGTGAAGGTAAGAAAATACTATACAATTATAGACAAGATACAATTTCTCTTAAATAAAGGAGTACAAATGGAAATAAAAGAAGCAATTGAAATATTTGAAAAATACGGTATCAAAACCTCTGTTGACAGCAACAATTTAATTACAATTTCGCATTATGCACAGCCGAGGGAAAAAACCTTTTTTGAACTTGGTATTAATGAAGATGAGCTGATTGAAAACGTTGTAGCCTGCGCAGGTGTTTTTGATGCAAGAAAATCAAAACTTACAACTTTTCCTTTGTCTGCAAGCAAAGAAATAAGGCTTTATGAAGATAATGAAATATCTGAAATGCCCGAATTGCGCGCAGCAGGTCTTTTTGTTGTAAATAAAAAACTGAAAAAACTTCCGAAATTAAAGTTTGTCAGCTCTATACAGCTTGAAGATTCGCCGATTAAAACACTTCCTAAATTAAAACAAGCAGGTATTTTGATTGCGCAAAATTCACAACTTAAGGAACTTCCCATGCTTGAAACAGTCGCAAGATTATGTATTGTAGATTGTCCTTTGGAAGATTTGAAAAATCTTAAATATGCAGGGGATATTTTCCTTTGTTCTTCCGATGAAAATAACAAAATAGATATTCAATCTTTAAGCAAATTGGAAGAAGTAGAAAAACTTTTTGTTGCAAATTCAACTCTTAAGTCAATTCCGCAATTGAAAAAAGCCAATAAAATAGGTTTATACAATTGCGCAATCAAAAGTATAAAACAATCCTTAGGTGCAGAAGTTGAAATAGCAAACAAAATTACGGATGAAGAATTATCTGAAAAATTTGATAACTTCACAGATTGGTACAACTCAGACGTACTGCAAAAATCCATGGATATCTTAGGCGATATCGTTAATAAAATTAATTCCTAAGCATTCTACTTGAAAATAGGTGCGCCAATATGATAATATTGTGTTATGTCTATATTAAAAATTATTGAATATGGCAATCCTGTTTTAAGAGAGCCATGCAAGGAAGTAAGTAAAATTTCCAAAAAAATAAAAACTCTTGCCATGGATTTATTAGATACCATGTACAAGGCAAATGGAGTTGGTTTAGCAGCACCTCAAGTGGGTGTTAATTTAAGAATGTTTGTCATAGATGTATCTGACCCTAAAGGGCCGATTAATCCGACGATTTTTATTAATCCTAAAATAATTAAAAAAACAGGTGCAATAAACAGCTATGAAGGTTGCTTAAGTTTTCCTCAGGCATATACAAATGTCAGAAGATATTCTAATGTCACAATCAAAGCTCTTGATATCCATGGTCGTCCGTTTGTTATGGAAGCAAAAAACGGAGAATTACTTGCCCGCGCGATACAGCATGAATATGACCACTTAGACGGTAAATTGTTTATTGACCATTGCAGAAATCGCTTCGAGGCTAACCAAGTATTACAAAAATACAATCTTCCCCCTGTTGAAGAAGATAGGCTTATTGATGAAGAATTTTTAGAGGATGAAATAGTTAAATACGAGCTTGAACATCCTGAAGTTGTAGAACAACAAAGAAAAGAACAAGAAACTGATGAATAAAATTAAGGTAGTATTTTTTGCAACACCGGATATTGCAATATCTTCATTTGAATTTTTTATAAATTCTCCTGATTATACTATGGAAGCACTTGTTACAATTAAGCCGAAAGCCCAAAATAGGGGCAATAAAATAGTTCAAAGAAATATTACCGCTATTGCCCGCAAAAATAATATCCCTGTATTTGAACCTGATAAAATCTCAAAAGAGCCTGATATCATAGAACAACTTAAAAAAATAAATCCTGACTTTTTTGTTACATTTGCATTCGGCCAAATTTTATCACAAGAAGTTATTGATATACCGCGCATTGCAACAATAAATCTGCATGCCAGCTTACTGCCCGAATACAGAGGCGCAAACCCAATAGCTCAAGCCATAATTGACGGCAAAACAAAAACCGGTATTACAACAATGAAAACAGTTCTGGCACTTGATGCCGGCGATATTTGTCTTCAGGATGAAATTGAAATTTCCCAAGAAATGAATGTTGTTGAATTAATGGATGAGATTTCAAATCGTTCTCCAAAATTGCTTGATAAAACATTAAAAGGACTATACGAAGGCAGTTTGAACTCAATTTGTCAGGATGAAACTTGTGCAACTTTTACAAAAAAATTAAATAAACAAGATAAAATAATCAATTGGAATACAAAATCATCCGAACTGCACAATAAAATCAGGGGTATGTATCAAATTAACACTAATCATACGACATTCAACAATAAAATTATAAAAGTTTTAAAAACCCGCCCCTCAAATTGTACGGGAAATGCTTGCGAAGTATTGGATATCACAAAAGAAGGTATCATAATAGGGTGCAAGGAAGGTTCGCTTGAACTGCTAAAAGTTAAACCCGAAGGCAAAGGGGAAATGAAAGCAAGCGACTGGGCACGCGGTGCAAGAATTAAAAAGGGCGATATTTTAGGGAGATAGTTAAACAAAATGTATTCAAGAGGAGTCAGAGGCGCAATAACACTGGATGAAAATACGCAAGAAGCCGTTAAGCAGGGTATAATCGAGCTTTTAGATGAAATACTTATCCAAAATGAAATTGCAACAGAAGATATTGCATTTGCAATTTTTACATTAACCAATGACATAAATGCCGATTTTCCCGCTAAATATGCGCGTCTTCACTGCAAGTTTAACAATGTTCCAATGATGTGCTATCATGAATTAGAAACTCCAAACAGTCTGAAAAAATGCCTGAGAGTACTGCTAAATATCAATACAAACAAAGCTCAAGATGAAATTAAGCATATTTATTTAAAAGGTGCAAAAATTTTAAGAGAGGATATAACTAATGGAAATAACTAAACACGAAGAAATAATATACCCTTATCTTGAAAATCCGCTTGATATCTATACATTTGATAACGGATACAAAGCTGTTTTAGCATATAAAAAAAGCCCCATTATAAATATAAGCTCATGGGTTAAGACAGGTTCAATTAATGAAAATTCGCAAAACAACGGCGTATCGCATTTTGTGGAACATTTGTTATTCAAAGGCACGAACAAATATCCGGCAGGCGTTTTTGATAAAACCATGGAGCAATTAGGCGGAATTATTAATGCTGCAACTTGGAAAGATTATACTTTTTATTATATAAATATTCCGAAAGAACACTATAAAATAGCTCTTGAAATGCATGGAGATATGATAGTTGATGCAATATTTCCAAAAGAAGAAATAGGTTCAGCCTTTAACCCCGAAGGAAAAGCACCCGAAGACAAGCGTGAAAGATATGTTGTTATCGAAGAAATAAAAATGGGCGAAGATAACAACTGGCGCAAAGTTTATAAAAGCCTTAATAATGTGATGTATGAAAAACATCCGTATAAGCGCGAAGTTATAGGTACAAAAGAAATTATTGCAAATATATCTCAAGAAGAAATTATGAGATATTATAAAACCTTCTATACTCCTGAAAATATTACAACCATTGTTGCGGGCGACTTTGACAAAAATGAAATGATTAATTTGATTAAAGAAAATTTCAAGTTTAAAAAGTCTAATCTTGAGCCTTCTAAACCGGATGAGCGCATTATTGAAACAAGAATTAAAAATCCCCAAACAATCATCAATTATTCCGAAGTGAATACAGGATATTTGATGATAGGCGCATTATGTGACAGTGCAAAAAACCTGAAAGAAACAATAGCGCTTGACTTATTATCAACAATTTTAGGCGACGGCAAAAGTTCAAGACTATATTCGGCATTAATTGAAAAACCTGATGAACCTTATTATTATCAAATAGAAAGCTGTCATTACCAATTCCGAGATGGCGATAACTTCTTTATTGAGGCTAATTTTGATGCCGATAAAAAAGATATTGTTATAGATGAATTAAAAGGATACCTTAAAAACTTAGAACATATTAACGAAGATGAATTCAATAAAGCCAAAAAACGCGCTAAGGTTAACTTTGTACAAGATTCTGAAATGGTTGCGGATATTGCAGATTCAATCGGTTACTGGATGAGTGTTTGTGACGATATAACTCTTGCTAATAAATATTTAGATACACTGGATAAAATTGATTGCAATTACTTAGAAGAAATTGCACGCAAATATCTAAATCCTGAATATGTCAGTGCAAGTATGATTTTGCCGAAATTATCAGAGGAGAAAAAATAATGCAACATTTTAATAAATCGGGAATAAATATACTGCTTGAACAGTCTAAAGCTACTCCAAGAATGTGTGCTTCTTTTTTCTTTAAAACAAGTAAAAAAGAAAAAATTTACGGCATTAATTCACTTCTTGCAAGGTTATTGCTTCAAGGTACAAAAAAATACTCTGCCTCTGAATTGGCATTAGAATTTGAAAATGAATGTATTGATATTTCCTCAAAAGCAAAACAAGATTATATAAAATTATCTTTAGTATTTTTAAATGAAGATTTTAAAAAGGCAATGGATTTGGTTGCCGATTTAATTGAAAATTCCACTTTTGAAAATTGGGAAAAAGAGATATTTAAAATCAAAGGCGAAATCATTTCAGACCTTGACAACCCAAAAATAAAGCTAACAGATACTTTTATAAAAGAAATATTTAAAAATCATCCTTATTCTTCAACTTTAACAAATATTTTAGATGATATAGATAAAATTACTTTTAATGATGTAAAAGAAGCGCATAAACAAATGCTTGAAAACGCTCAAGCAGTTGTTTTAGTAGGTGATTATGAAAATGAAGATGAAATGCTTTCATACTTGGAAGAAAAATTTCCCTTTATGAAATCAATTCCAAGCGAAAATGAAATAGAAGATTTGTTTAAGAATGATATCAATGAAGATAAAACAATTTTTGTTGAAAAAAATGATGCAATGCAGGCGCAAATCCTTCAAGGCTGGCTTGTTGAATCATTCACATCCGATAAATGCGCTAAAATATCCGTATTAAATAATATTTTAGGTGCTTCCGGTTTATCAAGCAGATTATTTATTAACCTCAGAGATAAACAAGGACTGGCTTATACCGTCAGAAGCCAATATGAAACCCTGCTCCATAGCGGAATTTTCACTCTTTATATAGGAACTGACCCTAAAAACATTCAAAAATCACTTGACGGCTTTTATGATGAATTAAAAAAGCTGGCGGATACACCTGTTAGTGACGAAGAATTAAAAGGCGCGAAGGAAAATATATCAGGAAGAATTAAATATTTTACCCAAAATAATTCTCAAATAGCTTCTGTTGAAGGTTATGATTTTATTATGGGGCTTGGGCTTAACTACGGTCAAGTTTTCTTAAAAGATGTATTTAACGTAACAAAAGAAGATGTTAAATCAATTGCAAGTATGCTTTTAAGTATGCCTAAATTAAATGTAATTATTGCACCCAAAGAATATCGTATATAAAATGACACAAACTACATTAGTTGCAAACAGAACCCATATAACTTTTTTTGGCTGTACAAATGCAGGTAAATCAAGTTTGGTTAATGCTATAACAAATCAGGATTTATCTGTGGTATCCGAAATAAAAGGTACAACAACAGACCCTGTTTCAAAAACCATGGAGCTTTTACCTTTAGGTGCGGTTGTAATTATTGATACTCCGGGGTTTGATGATACATCCGAACTTGGCGAAAAAAGAATAGAAAAAACAAATAAAGTTTTATCTAAAACAGATATAGCAATTTTGGTTGTTGATGCAAACATTGGTTTATCAAACAAAGATAATGAGCTTATTGAACTTTTTAAAAAGAGGAATACACCTTATTTAATTGTTTATAATAAGTCAGATATCAAAAAACTTGAAAATAAACTTTGCGTAAGTGCAAAAACCGGCGAAAATATTGAACTGTTAAAAGAAAAAATAGCACAATTAAAACCCGAAATAAAAGAAAAATATATTATCAAAGATAAATTAAAACAAAAAGATACGGTAATTTTGGTTATCCCGATTGATGAATCAGCCCCGAAAGGAAGAATAATTCTGCCTCAGCAAAATGTCTTAAGGGAATTATTAGATAATCATAATTCTATAATCTGCTGTCAAACAGATGAATTAAAAGACAATCTGAAACATAACCCCTCTTTAGTTATAACTGATTCTCAGGCATTTAATAAAGTATCGGAGATTGTACCTGATAATATTTTATTAACCTCTTTTTCTATACTTTTTGCAAATTATAAGGGTGAATTATCTGTTTTAATTGAAGGGGCAAAAAAATTAAAAGAATTAAAAGAGGGCGATAAAGTACTAATTTCTGAAGGATGTACACACCACAGACAATGTAACGACATAGGAACAGTTAAAATTCCCAATTGGATAGAAAAATATACAAATAAAAAATTTAATTTTGAATTTACTCAAGGCGGCGAATTTCCAAAAGATTTAAGTAAATATTCACTTATTATTCACTGCGGGGGCTGTATGCTAAATGAAAAAGAAATGAAATACAGAATTAAAACCGCGCAAGACCAAGGTATTAAAATAATTAATTACGGCATTTTAATTGCTTATATGAACGGGATTTTAAAACGTGCGCTGGAAATTTTTCCCGAAATAAAAATCAGCTAAAACAAGAATAGTTTGTATGGTATAAAACCCCTAATTTATCTGCATTTTGAAGCCAAAAATTGTGAAGCGCGTTTCTTTGTAATTTGGCAACATATTCCTTTTTTCTTAATTTTTCAAATTCCGCTTCTATTCTTTCCGTTTCTTCTTTTGAATATTGGCTTGTTTCATTATTAATCAAGTCCAAATATTCCTGCATAATTTTTCTATCCTTGCCTTTTAGAATTTGAACAATCATTTGTTCATGCTTTTTTGCATATTCACAAACTTTTAAAACAGAAGGCATTTTTTTGTCTTTTTTTTGAAGCATTGAATATTCGCCAAGCGCATTAATTGCATAAATGCTTTTTTCGCCTTCATAACTGTACAGATGTTCAAAGTCCGCATAAGAAATAGGATGTGCGGATTTATCTTTTAATATGGAAGGGTGCGAATGTATTACTATGATTTGATTTGCGGAATCATTAAGAACTTCTTCCATATCATCACTTATTTCTACTTCATATTCATCTCCAAGCTCAAAATCAATAATTTCATCATCCATTACAAAAGCTACGCTTTCTTTTGGTTCAGATGACAATATACTATCCATAACAAGTCTTTTCACTCTATCAAAAGTTAACGCTGAAATCAAAGGAACATTTTCACTTCTTAAAAAAGTATCCCTGTCTAAAAATCTTATCGCGGGTATATCCTGATAAAAATTTTGACGTTTTGAAATATTCCTGCAAAATGATATTTTATTTGAATTTATGACTTTACTAACTGATAACATAATTAAAATATTTAAAAATCATAAAACATATTTTTTGCCGTGATAAAATATTGTTATGAACAAAGAGGAAATAATAAATATATTAAATGACAACTCTCAAGATGATTTACTTTTTCAAAAAGCCGACAAAATAAGAAAAGAAAATGTCGGAGATGAAGTACATTTAAGGGGTTTAATCGAATTTTCAAATTATTGCATAAGACAATGCAAATACTGCGGCCTAAGAGCACCTAATACAAATATTGAAAGATATAGAATTTTACATGATGAAATTCTTGAATATGCAAAAAACGCAGTCAACCTTGGTTATAGGACAATAGTTTTACAATCCGGAGAAGATAATTATTTCGATACGGATAAAATAATTGAAATTATTAAAGATAATAAAAAGTTAGATGTTGCACTGACCCTTAGTATCGGCGAAAAAAGCTATGACGAATATAAGGAATTTAAAAAGGCAGGGGCGGATAGATACTTACTTAGAATTGAAACAACCGATGAAAAATTATACCAAAAAATGCACCCTAACGCTGATTTTAAAAACAGAAAACAATGCCTTTATAATTTAAAATCTCTGGGCTTTGAAACGGGAACAGGTTGTCTTGTAGGCTTAGAAGGGCAAACCATAGATAGCTTAGCAGATGATATTTTATTTTTTAAAGAACTAAATGCAGATATGGTAGGAATAGGGCCGTTTATCCCGCATCCTGATACACCTTTAAAAGGTGCAAAAACAGGGAACTTTAATCTTGCGCTAAAAGTAATGGCACTGACACGCATTATATTGCCTGATATAAATATCCCTGCAACAACCGCCATGGAAACGCTTAATCCAAACGGCAGATTAATTGCTTTGCAATCCGGCGCAAATGTTGTTATGCCAAATGTAACCGACACAAAATATCGTGCAAAATATGAAATATACCCCGGAAAAATCTGTATAAATGACCAACCTTCAAAATGCAGAGGATGTATAGAAGGCAAAATAAAATCCATAGGAAGAACAATTTCCAAAACTTACGGATTTAGAAACTAATTTCTTAATGCCCATTTAAAATATTTAATTGAATTATTATTGTTTAAAAGACCGTCTATTATAACAATAAATTCTCTTGTAGGGGAATTTTCCTGATAATTTACAAGTGCGGGAATTTTTGCCTTATCATCAGGGGACATATAAACACTCATCATTTTTTCAATAGGGGATGATGTTAAAGATTCGATTACCTCTTTTGTATCATCAGAGCTTCTGTCAACAATCTGCGATAGCGAAAATTTGCCAATATTACCCATAACACTTACTATATTCAAAGGAATTCTGCCTAATACCCTTAAAATAGCATGGTTATTAATGATATTATACCTGCCTTCAATATGCATACTCATATTTGTACCTTGAGTATTAATATATTGAATTTCCGCCATAGGAGAAGTAATTTTAACAGTTCCTTCAATGGTTTTAAAATCACCCGTATTTTGTTTTGTTACGGATGAAACTATAGAGTTAAGAGTTAATTTTAAAATGCTCTGGGATAAAATATTTCCCGCCTGTAAAAATCTTTCCAATTTTGCAAATTGGGCAAGTTCACCATTATTGATATTGAATTTTATATAACCTTGAAGCGAATTTAGTGCACTTTCATAATCAAGCCCCGTAAAACTAAGCCTTGATAATGCGCTTAATCTGCCGGATACCGCTATAGAATATTGTTTAAGATAGCTTGATAAATGTCTGACACTGATTTCTTTTAAAATCAGTTCTGTATTTGTCTGCATACTTTTGATATTTATATTTGCACTTCCTTCAACTTTCCCTTGAAAAATATCTGCACTAAAGTGACGAATATTTAAAATATCGCCGTCTAAACTGCCCTCAAAAACTACCGCATTGAATGTTGTATTTAAAATATCCAAAGAAGCAATCATCCCTTCAAGGTTTGAATTTTTAATTAAAAGGTCGCAATCTTGGATAAATAAGTTATACTTTTTACAAATGACGTTGTATAGTTTTGCATTTCCTGAAATCATTGGTTTATTCAGCGTGCCAAAAATAAAAATGTCACCTGTTGCATCAAAATTAAGATAATCCATTTTCGGCAATATGCAGGAAATTCTATCTGTTAAAGAAATTTTTAAGTTTTCAAAACGAGGGTTATTTTGCGAATAATTCAATATGTTTCCCGATAATACAATTAAATTCTTAGCTCCTTGCATTATTTTGGCATTTTTAATTGATAATTTATTTTTATCTAAAGAAATATTTGCAACAATCTCAGGAGTTTTATTTTTGATAATAATTAAATCATTATTCAAAGGAAGCAGAGCTTTAAATTCAATATCAAGAATTGAATCTTTTCTGTAATTCTTTAAAATACCTGATACATTTGCTTTTATGTTATTAAATTTAACTTCTGTTTTATCTATAAAAATGTTATTGTTTGATAATTTTAATTTTGCACTGTTATTATAAATTTTATTATTTTCATATTCTATAATGTTATTTTTTGCGGTTATTAAAATTTCATCAATAATATTTTTATTCGGCTCTATTTTTAAAATACTTTCTTGAGATTGAATTAAAACATTAAGCGGCTTTATAAACATTTTAAGATTAGTTATTAAAGTATCTGCTTTAATTAACGGATTATTCAAAGTTCCCGAAATTTGAGCATTAATCTTAACAAAGCCCGATTTAAAAATATAATCATTAAATTCAGGTATAATATGAGATAATAAAGGCAAAGTTTTAAGCGTATTTATAACTTGCGCAATATTAATTAAATCTGAATTAATCTTCAAATTCAAATTTGTCTTATCATCAATACATCCTTGCGCGTGGAACTTTGAATTATCAACAAATGCGGTTGTTTTTGGGATATTAATTTTATTGTTTTCAAAGTTAATATCCGAATTAATATCATGTAAAATCAACCCTGTTTTTTTATCGGTTAATTTGGTATTTGTTACACGCGCAAATCCCCTTGAAACAATTGTTTTAAAGTTGCTTTTTAAATAAATATCAGCACTTGTTTTACCTGTAATATCAATATCATCAAAGTTATATTTTAAATTGAAAATTTTAAACAAAGCATTTGAAATTTTCTTTAAATCAGATAAATCAATCTCGCTTGAATTCAATTTTAACTCTACAAATTTATTTTTAGAATAATCAGCATTCAAATTTAATTTTATAAATTGATTTTTAATTAAATTAAAATTGCCTTCCGCTTTGAATTTTTCACCTTTAAAAGTAAGAAGCATTTGATTTTTGGGTATTTGAATATTATCAATTACAAAATTTAAATCATCAAACAAAATTATACCCGTTATATTATTTTTCTTGTCGGTTGAATTAATTTTTAAATCTATATTTGATTGTGTATAAAATCTATATTTATAAGCATAAATCAACGGGTTATAGTTTAATTTTGCAATATCTGACTTTATCCCTTTAATAAAGTCATTTTGCGCTTTATACTGAAGGTAAAGTTTAAAATCATTAACTTTTGTATTAGCATAAATCGAACCCTGGGTTTCAATTATAACAGGTTTTTGAATATCACTTGAAGAAAAGGTTAGTTTTTTTGTATTTAATTTAAAATTCTTTTTAACATTTTCATCATACAAATTAAACAATAATTCATCGCAAATTATTTTTATATTTCTCAGGGTAAATTTTGAAGTTTTAAAATCAAAAATATCCGCATCAAAATAATCGAAGCAATCATAGTGATTATTTTTTGTGAAATTTGTATTAATTACAATCTTTTTGGTTTTAATTTTATTTAAGTCAATATAGTTGAAAAATAAAGTAATTAAATCTATTTCTATATCAGGTTCATAAAGCGCTACAAAATTCCTTTTGTCGGGAAAATTCAGGGCGATTTTATCTGCCTGCAATTTTATATCAAATTTATAATCAGGCATAATTTTTAATTCACTGATATCTAAAACCAGCTTTGAATGAGCTTTCAGATAATTATTTAAATACCCTTCAACCCTTTCATCATTAAAATATTTAGGAAGTAAAAATAAATAAGAAGAATAAATAAATGCAATTAATACAAATAACGAAATAAAAATATTTCTAAAAAAGCCAAAGAGAACAAAAGAAGCGGGTAATTTCACCCTTGATATTTTATTTAATAATCTTTTCCAAATAGCTTTTCTTTTAAAATATATCATCTATAATTCAACTATTGAAATGCTTGTGACTCCTGCGTTTCTTGCATTATCCATTAATTTTACAACATATTCATGGGATGAATTGCCGTCTGCTTGAATTAGCATACCGTCAGGATTTGCCGAGATTTTTTCTTTCAAGGCAGTCAATAATTCCCCTTGCGAAATTTCAGAGTTATTTATCAGATATCTGTTATCGGCAGTCACCGTTACGGTTAAAATTTTGCTGTCTTTGTTTACTTGATTTTGTTCAACATATTGAGGAACGGCTAAAGATAAACCTTGTTGGTCTAAAATCGGCGCAATAACCATCATCAAAATTAACAATACAAGGAAAATATCCGTTAAAGGCGTGATGTTTATTTCATTAAAAGTTTGTCTTTTCATTGTTTATCCTCATGCTCTAAAAGAGCTTTTTGTTCTGCCATTGGAAGCGGAGTACCTGCAACAACAAGTTTTTCAAAGCCTGAATTTTGTGCAGCCTTCATAACCTTCATAATTTCAGAACTTTTTGTTGATTTATCCGCCCTTACGACAACTTCTTTTTTCTCAATATTGTTAATTATGCCTGACAGACTACTTTCCAGATTGTTTTGCGAAACTTTCGTTTCGTTAACATAAAAAGAACCGTCTTTTGTAATTGAAACAGTTGCATTTTTTGTTTCTATACCCGTACCGGAATTGATATCAGGCATGGTAATATTATTATCAACTGTTTGAAAACTCGGTGCTATAACCATCATAATAATTAACAGCACAAGAAAAATATCCGTTAAAGGTGTGATATTTATTTCATTAAAAGTCTTTTTTCTATCTTCTTGAGATTGCATTGTATTACCTTTTTATTGCAAAGCAATTGAATTATTGTTGTCAACATTAACTTCTTCATCAGAATCAATAAAACTTAAAAATACTAATTTGATTAATTTAAAGTCTGATTCAAATCTTGCAACTACTGTTTGAAAATAGTTAAACATAACAACCGCAATAATTGCAACACCCAAACCAAAGGCTGTTGCAATAAGAGCTGAGGCGATACCTGTTGCAACTGCAGCTGATTGATTGCCTTGAGTTGCCAGGTCTTGGAAAGTATATAAAATACCAACTACCGTACCAAACAAACCCAAAAAAGGTGCAACACCACCAATAGTACCTAATATTGTTAAGTGTCTTTCCAATTTTCTTGTTGCTAAAGACGAAGAAATATCATAAGCCCTTGAAAAACCTGCTTTTTGTTCGGTATAAATTCTTAGAGCTTCATCAACCATTTCAGAAATTATACCGCCCAATTGAACAGAAATTCTCTGTGCTGCAGCAATATTATTTTTAACTAATGCCTTTTGCAAGCTGGGTATAAATTCTGAAATATTTCTTTCATTTTTTCTATAATAAACAATTCTGTTAATTGCAACATATACCACCAAAATCGAGCAAATGAATATCGGACTCAATAAAGCCCAGTCTTTTGCAATTGCTTTTAAAATTAAATCCATTGTTTTATCCTTCTTTTTCTATTTTAATACACTGTTTAATACGTTATAGTCAAATGTAAATTCAATAGGAACGCTTTGACCTTTGAACTCAGGGGGCAGAGGCCTGAAAGGCGCAGTTTGTTCTATCGCACTCATCGCAGCTCTATCTGCCAAAGGCACACCTGATGACTTAACTATTCGTTTATTTAATAATCTGCCATCTCTGCTGATTGTAAATGTAATTACAACACGCTTAGATGAATCTCCTTTCGGGGGTGTCCAATTTCTTTTTATTCTTTGTTCTAAATCTCTCATATAAGGGCCCCAGTTAGGCTGTTTAATGGCATCTATACCGGGTGCACCGTTAGGATTGCCGGGCGATGGATTACCGCCTGAGCCAAAACCGCCTGACGAACCGCGTGATGCGTATGAACCGCCGGATGATGAACCCGAAGCACCTTTTGAACCGCCGGATGATGAAAACTTAGGCGCAGGAGCGCTTGAACCTTTTGAACCGCCGGAACTTCCCCTCGTTGGAATTGCCCCTGTAGGAGCATACTTACCACCTGCCGGTGAAGATGAAGGAGTTGGTATTGCAAACGGGCCTTTAGATGACGGCATAGGAATTTTCGGCGCAGAAGGCTTTGCTACACCTTGGTTTGTGGGTTTATTTGCGGGTTTCAAGTTTGCATTAGGTGCTTTAACTGCACTTGGCTTAGAAACCGCGGGTTTTGTATTTTGTTGTTTCTGAGGTGTTGTTTTTGTTTGCGCTGCAGGCTGTTTTGGCTGTTGTTTTGGTGTCTGTACAGCGGGTTTTTGAGGCTGTTTTTGAACCTGCTTTTGAGGTTCTTTTTTAGCGGGTTTTTGAGGCTGAGCTTTAGCCTGAGGTGCAGGTTTTGAATTAGCACCTTTTGGTGTAGGCTGTGATATTGCCCTTTTTGGGTCATGCTTTCCGCCTGCTTGAGAATCTCTATCTGCACGAATTTTTGTATTTTTATTTATAGGGGGCTTTGATTCTTGCTGCACAAGTTTAAATTCAATATCCCTCTGCGGTAATTCCGGAAGGTCAAACTTCGGAAAAGCAATTCCTAATGCGGATAAAAGCATTATAAGCCCTGCAAGCAAGCCGTGCAAAACTAATGATAATATTAATCCCGTTGAAGTTTTCATTTCATCGGAATAATTAAAGAAATTAGGCAGGCTTCTTGATGCTGAGAGCATTTCATCAGCAATAGAATTTTGTATGTCGAATTTGTTTTTAATTTGTGTCATCTTTTTTTTATTTCTAGTTGATTTTATTATTTGATGAGCAAGTTTATATGAAAATTACCCACCGGATTAATTTATTGTGCCCCCAGTGTTATTGGCTGGTCAAACAATATATTAATTTGACTGTTGGCAGGAATTGATATGTTATCACCCTTTGTTGCAATTGCCTTTGCAACACCAAGGCCACCGCCCAATGCAGTACCGTATATTGCACCTCTGCCTACTTCACCGCCGGACATTGGGCCGAGCGCCGTACCGAGTATTGCACCCGCACCTGCACCAATTACTGCATCTTTAGCATACTCTTTTGCGGTATCCTTTGCCGTTCCGCCTTTTAAAATTCCCGTAGAATCCGATGTAGCAATAACTGCACTTATAGGAATTACATTATTATACGGAGTTCTGATTGTAGTAAAACGAATTTGCATTTGCGCATTTTTTCCGCCTATGCCTGCTTTTTTATTTAATACTATGCTTCCTGATATTGTGCTTCCTTTTGAAGCAATTAATTTTCCGTTATATGTAAAATCTGATGTTAAAACAGCGCTAACGGTTTGACCCGTTACGGCCGTATTTGAATTTAATTCTTGAGATAAAACAGCGCTTGCACTTGCACCTGCAGGCACATAAAGCGCATATCCCTGTAGTGAAGTATTTGCGGATGTATCTATCGGCGGAGTTGCATATTGAAAATTAGCACTTGCAAATGCACCTTGAAGCGCAAAAACTGATGTTAATAAGATATATGAAAGAATATTCTTTTTCATGAATCCTCACCCTATTAATTGTATCCAAGGTTATTTTACCATACTAAAAGTTTTTTACAAATATTTTTATTCATATACATAATAATCTTCATCAATTTGCACAAACAAACTATCGCGCATGTTAATAACCATGTGTTTCCCGAATTCATAATCTCCGGAAGGAACATATTTATACGTTCCGCCCCAAATACTTCCATAGACTTTAAGCGGAAAATATGATTTATTGTATGAAGCGGGGTCTGTTAAATTTCCCCCCAGGGTATCGGTATTACCGAAAATTAACGTTCCTTTAACAGGCTCCATATAGCCTTCTTTTGTAATTATATCCGTTATGTTAACTTTCATTGCGGCATTAACTCCTAATACCGGCATTTTCAGCATGCTTACATACCCTTTAAAGATATCACCCTTGCCAAAGGCCTTTGTTTCTTGCACCCAGACATCAGCAGGAACGGCAAAATACACCAAAGACCCTTCTTCTAATTGTTCGGTTGATAAAGGAACTTTTGTATATACCTTAATAAGCGTACCTTTTGGAACATAAGGATCATAAGCACAAAAGGCAATTGAAAACAACATAACAAAAAATATAATTATTATTTTTTTAAACATACTTCAATATTAATAGATTTTTATAGAATTTCAACCTATAATAAAAGTATGCAATTAAAAAATAAAAAAATATTATTTGCGATACTTGGGGTTGGGATAGCATTAGTACTTATATTTATGTTATCCGTTAATATGCTTATAAAATCCGATTTTGCGAAAAATCATATACTTGAAAATCTTGGTTTGAAATATGAGGCGGTAAATTTAAAATCAAATTTTGATATTAAAATGAATCTCAATATATCAGCCGATAAAATTGATATCTACAGCACCGATAAAAAACAGCACTATTTAACACTTGACAAACCTTCCATTGCCATAAAACCTCTATCTTTAATTTTTAAAAAAATATCTGTTAAAAAATTCAATTCCGACTATGTTTTAATTAATGCAAGCAGGAATGAAAAAGGCGAAATAGATATTCTGAAGTACTTAAATTCGCAATTAATAAGCCAAAATAAATTTTCCTTAAAAAGGTTAAATTCTGACATTAACAAAGTAGAATTTGTATTTAACGATAATTACATTGTTAAAAGTAAAATTAAATTATCTTTATTTAATTCGGATATAAAAATTTCTCAAAAGAAAAACTCATTCTATATAAAAGAACAAGGGCTTATCGAAACCGCTATAGAAAATAAGCCTGTTGAAACTTCAAATTTTAACTTAAAAGTTCAATCAAATTATCCTATAGATAATTTTGATTTTGATGTTAATTTAGAAAAAGTAAATCTTCATTTGTTCACATATTTTGCAAATAAATATATTTCTAACGATATTGTATCTTTAGATGGAGTTATAAATCTTAATATAAAAACAAACGAAACTCATCAATTAAAATTATCCCTAAAAGCTCCTTCCTTAACCTTAAAGGAAAATAGGGTTATTGCACCATATAAGGAAATTCTTTTAAATACGGACTTTACTTGTGATAAAAATAAAATTACGGTTAACAATTTAGATATTTTTTCAAATGAACTTTTTGTCAATTTGAAAGGAGATATACTTAAACCATTTTCTAAAAAGCCTGATATAGATATTGATGCGGAAATAAAGAATACGCAAATTAATAATTTTACATATTTTATACCCGACAATGCCATATTTTACAGGCCTCAGGGTATTCCTACACTTAAAAAATCAAACTTTTTCGGGCTTTTGAACGGAAAAATCAGCTTGAAATATTCTCCTTTGGATATTACGGGTTCTATGAAAATTGAAAACATTTATATTCCCGGCTATCCAAAGTCTTCTCATCAAAATGGCGCTAATTTGATATTTATGAAGGATAAAATGCGTGTTTTTGCAAGGGCATATACCCCTGAAAATGAATATGTTACAATTGACGGGGTTTCAAATTTAGACGATTCTTTATATGGAAAATATAATGTTAAATCAACAAATAAAATTGATTTAAATTTTGCACAGTTATACCTTGTTCCGATTCAACAAATTATAGGCTTCAATATAGGCCCTGTGCCGATTATGGATATAACAGGGTATGGAAATATTGATATTAAAACCCAAGGAACAGTTAAAGACGCACAAATTTTCGGACAATTTAATGCCTATAGCGCTTCTACTAAAATCCATGGGCTTGATGCAACATTAAAAAACGGAAACTGTAAATTAATTTTTGATAATAGAAATTTAATTTTTAAAGAAATAAAAGGAAACTTGGACGGTGCAAAATTCCTTTTAACAGGCATGGGCAACACCAAAGGCGAAGTCGATTTGAATGTAAAAATCACTGACGCATACTTAAACAGAATTTTAAAAACATTTAACAACAGTGTTCTGACCCGACAATACAGTATTATCTTAAAAAATATATCAGCAGTATCAGGCTTATTAAACACCGAAATAAATCTGTCCGGCACAATAAACGATTACGAAAAAGAAGAATTTTTAAACAATTTGGATTTAGAAGGCAATTTTGAATTAAAAAATAATAAAATCTTTTTAAATAATGGTCTTAATGCGCAAAAAATCAAAGGCAATGTTGAATTCAGCTCTAAAAAAAGTCAAAACGGAATTGTTGATTTTTATATTAATAACTCTCCTTTTAATATGACCTTTGATGTTAAAGAATCTCTTGAAAAAATCGCCAAAGGAGAAGATTTTGACATAAACCTTGTATTAAATTCTAAAAAATGCGCATTTTCCGATATTTTAAAAGAAGTGCAAAACTACAAATCATTACATGAAAAAATATATAACTTTATAAAAGATTTCAACGATACCGATTTTTATTCCAAAATTAATCTGGCACTTAGCACAAAAATTTCCCTTAATAATATAACAAACTTTGAAAATATAAAAACAAAAGGCTATATTGTAGGCTTAAATTCCGCTTTCAACAAAAATATTAATTTCGAAAGGGGATTGGTTAAATTTGAAAACAATAACATTACCTTTGATAATTTTAAAATGAATTTCCATAAAGGAATTATAAGTGCAAAAGGCTCAATTAACAACGATTTAAAAATTTCTTTAAATAATATTGATTTAGAAAAATTTAATAAATTACTACCAAAAACAAAACTGCAAAATGCAATTATAAAAAGCGGGGAAATACTGCTTCATGAAAATTATATTAAATTAAATTCAATTAACATTGATTATAATAAAATGCCTGTATTAATTAATCTTTCAAGCAGATTTAACTCCAAAAATCAAGATTTTGAAGCGGATTTTTCCACAATTTTAAACGAAACCACAACCGATAATGTTATCAATCCTTATCTTTCATACCCCATAAAAGTAAAAGGTGAAATCCCGTTGAAAGGTAAATTCATCGGCTCTATACAAAATTATTTAATAGATTTTACAACAACAATTCCTAAAGATTCAGATATATCCTTCAGCGGGGCAAATATAGGCGATACTTCGCAAGACAGAGAATTAACGGGAAAAATTAACGTTAATCATAATGTATTAAATTTAAACAACCTAAGGTTGATAAAATATATTAAAAACCAAAATAACAAGCTAAACCCGATAACAGCAATCAGCCTCAACGGAAAAATTATTCAAAAAGACGAAAATATATACTACAACAATTTTAAAATCGATACCAAAATACCGATAAATGTCAGGATTTTAAATCTTATTTTCAAAAAATCAATTTTGAAAAAAGGTAATTTTGAATGCAATCTTAATTTAAACGGCAATGTTCAAACCCCGAAACTGCTCGGCAAAATTAATCTTCAAGACCTTGATATACCTTTGTATGATACTCAAATTAATAATATCAAAGTAAATATTACACCTTCCTTTATTGACGCAAATATAAAAGCCAAAAACAAACAAAGTGACTTAGAAGCCGATATAAGGGCGCAAAACGACCTTAAAACACCATACATAATTAATAAAATAACAATTAATTCCAATAAATTAAATATACAAGATATTTTATACAGTATTCCTTCTCCAATATCCAAAACCGATATTACAAAAAAACAGGATTTTTCAATAAAGCCTCAAGATATTATTGTAAAAGACGGTAATTTTAATTTTACTGATGTTAATTTTGAAAAAATAAATGCCCAAAATCTAAAAGGGGCTTTTAGCTATAAAGATAATTTATTTGATTTAAAAAATATTGTATTTAATATTGCACGCGGACAAATTAACGCAAAAGGAAATTATAACCTGACAACAACAAAACTAAATTTAGCACTTGATATGCACGATTGCGACGCAAATATCTTAGCTAAAAATTTCCTGAATTTAAAAGAACAAATTTTTGGAAAGATGACAGGCAAAGTTCAATTAAGCACAAAGAATCTTAATTCGCCCGAAGGAATTAAAAATATCCAAGCAGATGTTGATTTTTCGATAGACAACGGGAAAATGCCCAAACTCGGCTCTCTTGAATATCTTTTAAGGGCGGGAAATATTTTAAGAAACGGGGTTTTAGGCCTATCTTTAAATAACTTAATTCAGGTTTTAACGCCCTATAAAACGGGTGAATTTGAAAGAATATCGGGCAGTTTAAAAATAAATAGCGGAGATGTTCAAAATATCGAAATTTTATCAAAAGGCAAGAACTTAAGTATGTATTTAATCGGGCAGTATAATATTTTAGATACTTTTGCGGATATAGAAATCTATGGCAGATTATCTCAAAATGTTTCCAGCGCACTTGGCGCACTTGGAAATGCTTCTGTTAAACAATTTATAAGTTCATTTACACGCAAAAAAGATACTCAAAAGAGTGCTCAAATTCAAAAATATCTGGATAAAATACCACTCGTAGAAGGAAGCAATCAAAGCGAATTCTTTAGCGCTAAAGTATTTGGCGACATTAACAAAGATAATTATATTAAAAAATTCAATTGGGAATAATTATCCTCTTGAAAATACCTCAAGCATTAAAGGATTGTCGCATTTTATAGGGTTAAAATATGCGCTTGAAGCAACCATGGAAGCGTTATCCGTACAATATTTCATTTGCGGTGCGTTTGTTTTATAGCCTTGCGCTTCAAGTTCTTTCAATCTTTTTCTAAGTTCTGAATTAGCTGCAACACCGCCCGCAAGTGCTATTGTTTTACAATTCATTTTATCTGCAATATTTTTTGTTTTAGTAATTAAAGTATCTGCAATTGTTTTTTGGAAACTTGCAGCAATATCTTTTTTGGGAAGCTCATCCTTGGAAAACTTTTTAACTTCCCTTAAAACTGCGGTTTTTAAACCGGAAAAAGAAAATTCATCTTCTTTAACTTTGGCAATAGGAAAATTAAACCTTGTAGAATCACCTTCTTGAGCCATTTTATCAAGCAAAACACCTCCGGGGTAGCAAATTGAACACAAGCGCGCAACTTTATCATAAACTTCTCCTACAGCATCATCAATAGTTGAAGCAAGAATTTCTTGTTTATCATAATCTTTAACATAAATAACCTGCGTATGTCCGCCCGAAACCAGCAGACATACAAAAGGCGGTTTCAAATCCGTATCAATAAAATTTGCACAAACATGCGCATTCAAATGATTTACCCCTATATAGGGCTTATTATGTACTAAAGAAAGCGTTTTTGAAGCATTCAGCCCCACAAGCAAACACCCCACAAGGCCGGGGCCGACAGTAGAAGCAAAGGCGTCGATACAAGAGCGTTTAAGTCCTGCATTTTTAAAGCATTCATCAATTACAAGATTTATTGAATTCAGATGTTCTCTTGCTGCAACCTCGGGTACTACCCCGCCAAATTCCTCATGGATTTTAATTTGGCTTGATACAACATTAGATAAAACTTTTCTTCCGTCTTCTACAATTGCCGCTGCCGTTTCATCACAGCTTGATTCTATTGCGAGTATTAACAATTCTACATCCTTTGGTACATTTTTTTATTTTTGTTATAATGATAGCATGAAAAAAATACTGATATTAACTTTTTTGTTTTTATTAACTATTTCACCTTGTTTTTCAGATGATATAGAAGACGCTACAGTTTATTATAATGAAGCTATTGACGTTTATAGTCAGGATGATATTCCAAAATCAATAGAATTGTTTAAAAAAGCCTTGGAGTTAAACCCTAATTTTTATGAAGCCCGTTATAATTTAGCGCAAATTTTAATGTCACAGGAAGAAAACGAAGAAGCGCTTAAAATATTAAAAGAAATTCTTACTTTAAGGCCGAATGATACGGAAACTCTTTATAATATCGGCAAAATTCAATACAAAAGAGGGTATTTATCCGATTCTTTTAACCATTTAAAAAAGATACCCGAAACCGCGCCGCAGTATGAATCTGCAAAAATTTTAATTACAAAAATAGAAAAAAGACAAAATGAATTAAATCTTGAAGCAAAAATCTCGGAACACAAAATTCTTTTAGATAACCAAGGCAGAGCCTTAGCCGTAGAACTTGGTGAAATTACAGCTCCGTCAGGAGTTGCAATTGACAGCAGAGGAAATATATATAGCGCAAGTTTTTCCGAAAATGTAATTTATAAAATTTCTATTTACGGACAAAAAACCGTATTTGCACGTTCCAATTTAATTAAAGGGCCTATAGGGCTGGCTATAGATAAAGATAACAACATCTATGCAGCCAACTATAGCGCAAATACAATTGTTAAAATAAAACCAAACGCTACAGCGTCAGTATTTGCCGTTATATCTAAGCCATACTGCCTTCTATACGATAGCGAGCATGACAGATTATATGCCACAGAACAAAATTCAAATAAACTTGTAAAATTTGATTTGTAAAATGTTATAAATAATTTAGTTTGTGGAATATAAATATTGCAGGTGTAGATTACAGGTAGGACGCAAATGGCGGATCACTTAGGCCCAGGTGGCTACAACAGCAATCAACTAGCAATAGATGTCATGATATTAGAACTTAATGACATCCAATACGAGCGTACAGAACTTTCAGAAGCAAAACAGCTAATGCACAAGCATGCTTCTTACGAAGTCGCTGAAATCGAAGCTCGCTATAATCCTGAAATTCAATACATCAGAAATGAAATGAGAAATCAGGGTGATTTAACAAACAGCGAATACTTTGAACTTATGGCAGACTTAGAAGAGCTTGAAACAATGCGCGATAACGCTAAGACTGTTGTTGAAAAAGAAGAAAATGATAAAGAAAGCGAATATGAGCAACAAGACACAATGCTTGAAAATATGTTCAATCAATTAACAGGCGATAAAGAAGGTCTTGAAAACGCTAATGATGAAAATATTAAACGATAAATGACAATAAAGTTATAAAAAAGGCTCTGCATTTTGCAGAGCCTTTAATTTTAATGTAAGTTGTTATTTTATTGCACCTAATGCACGGAATTCATTAATTCTTTTTTCTCCGTACAGAGGAACAAGTTTCTTTTCTTGCTGAGGTATAAGTCCTTCTTCAATCGGAAGATAAACCCTATAATCTATTTCAGGGAAACAATTGTCTATAGATTCAATTTCACTAAGGGCTTCTTCATCTATACAATTGTTTTCAATCATATCAGCGATACGTTCAAACCTTGCGACATGTTCTCTAAACCTATCTGTTGCATAGTCTTTAGCCTGCCATGTCGTAATTAAGAACGGCCAATCCGAACTTTGAAGTAATAATTCTTCTCTTGCCAACTGATTCAAAGCTCTATGAAGCAATTTATCCTGCGGAATATTTTCATAGTCTTTAACTATATCTATTATGCGTTTTTCTGCAGCATGAATAATCGGCCACATCCATTCCGTTAAATGGTTTTGCCATACCCAGAAGTGTCCGCCTTGGCCCCAAGAAGATTCGGGAATTTGAATTGCTTCTGTCGGCGGATGAGCAGCCAAGTATTCGCCTGCTGTCATCATTTCAACTTCAGGTAAGTATTTATTAATTTTCTTAATTACTTGCTTAATAAATTCAATACCTTCAAACCACCAGTGGCCGTATAATTCCGTATCAAATGACACCATTACAAGACCTTCTTTATCATAGTGAGTAATTCTGTAATCATTCAATAAATGATAGATTAAATTTGTATAGTGGTCTGAATTTGAATTTACTTGATTCATGGCTAGAACCGGATCATAGAGCATTTTATCTCCAAGGTCAGTAGTAGATGAAGTTATTCTCCAGTAGTGCATGCCTGAATTGCAATCTTTTCTGTGGAATTCTCTGTAGCAACCGTCACCCGGATATCCGTCCGCTGCTGACCATACTTGGAAACCTGCTCTATCGTTTCTACCCATCACGGCAACTTGTGCATCAGGTAACCAATACGCACTGTATGTATCGTATCCGGTTGCCTCTCTGGCTGGTAATGGAATATATTCAATGTTACCATAGACTCCTATATTTCTACGGTTTCCGATAGAGTTTCCACCTTCAATTACATGAGATTCGGTGAAAAAGTATTCTATATCATTATTTTGTAACGTAACTTCAATTGCAGGGCGCCATTTTTTCTTGCCGTCTTTGCCGGTGTATTCATAACCTTGACGGTATGCGCATTCAGGAAGCCAACATCCCTTTGCTTTTTTGCCGAAAAGACGTTTTGTAGTATCAGAACCTACTTTAAATTGTGCATTTAAGTTGGTATCTGTTGCTAAAAGCGGTGAAAAACCATGGGTTGCACCTGAAGTTGTTATTTCGATACATCCAAGGTCTTGATATTTTTTAAAACCTGCTATTAAGTCTTTGTTAAATTTATTAATAAACAAATCTTTAATTCTGTTGTACCAATCAAAATACCATTTAGCAAGATATTTTAAATGTTGAGAATGAGCAACTTCAGGATCGGGGTATCTTTCCAAATCGCCGGAAACTGCTTTTATTCTTGAATCAAGGTAATCAATAAAACCTTGTTTTAAAAGTTCATCATTTAATTGCTCAGCTAAAATCGGAGTAATCCCAACCGTCAATTTTGCCTTAATTCCTTCATCATATAATTCAGAAATCATATTCAAAAGAGGTACATAGGTTTCTTCCATACACTCATATAAGCATTCTTCTCCGAAAGGCCACATGCCTGCCATTCTGTAATAAGGCAGATGCGAGTGGAGCATGAATACGAATTGTCCAATTTTTTGTGCCATATTTGTTAGTTGCCTCCGACTTTCTATTTAATATCGTTATACCATAATTATAATCAAAAAGTAATCATTTAGAATTAGTACATTTGTATAAAATTTACTAAAGTTAATATATTTAATTAAAATGCCCTCTATGATTGAAAATTTTATTTATAATTTAATTTAACATTTTTTGTTTTTAAGTTAAAATAGCTTTATGGATAATGAACAAAATAAAGTTTTATTTGACCCCGGATATGCTCCGATTGTCATTAATTCTATAGGACAAGTAGGTTACACCTATTACATGTTTAATGCTATAAACAATATAAAAGTTAAAAGGCAGAATTTTAAAATTATTTGTCCAAAGTTAGAAAATCTTTTAAGAATCAACATTGCTTTTTACCTTGGGTGCCTGCTTTGGGCTTCATATATTAAGCAATTTGATAATTATGAAATCATAGGAAATAAGCTGCTGAATGAAACATGTACGCAAGATGAATACACAAGCGAAATTAACTTCCTGCTTGATTTTGTGGAAAATAAATTCCCGAGAGATTATAAATACTACAATAACAAACAATATATTCCGGATGAAACATATATACCTATACTTAAGGCTTATAAGGAATTTTTAATTTTGAATAACGGTTTTACAAATTGCTCAAAAACTAATCAAATAGTATTACCTTCCAATTTAAAACAATTAAACAAAGAACAGCTTGAAAACATTAATGAAAATATTCAAACAGCAATTCAATCAAAAAATTTAGAAAAGTTATTTAACAGCTATAGTACTATTTTTTAATTTATCGGATATTTTCTCGCTCATTCAAAAATATGAATTTTATTCCTTGTTTGATAATATTTTTAAATAATATATTACAATTTAATTTATATATAAGTAGAATATATAAATTATATTTATCTGGAATTTAAGAATTTAGTAAAAGGGAAATATAAAATTGATAGAAAACTGTCAAGATATGAGTTTTTATGCCCTGTCTGAAATTGTTTCATGTGAAACTATTCTAAAACTTGCGCTGGAAAATTTAACAAAGAAAAAAGGAGAATATTATGAACTAATGAAAGACTATGTTTTGAATTATAAAAAAACCGATAATTCCATGAAACTAAAATTAAAAGAAATAATTATATTTTTGCAGGAATTTGAAAAAAATAACGGTATGCAAAAAACCGTAAAAAATCTTCATTTCGCCCTTGAGAAACTTGGTGCAAAAAACCGCAAAAGCATTTATTTAAGATTATTTTCAATATGTATAAAATATAGCGCGGATGACTTTAAGCAAGTATTTCTATCTTCTAATTAGCTTCTTTCTTTGTTCTTTTCTCGTAATCTTTATTATATTGCAATGAACGCATATATGCCTTGTCTTTTTCAAAACGGTGTTTGTAAAGTTTTTCAAAATTATCTTGAGAATATTTATAGTTTTCAAAAGTAGCCATAATTGCCTTATTTGCCCACAATAGCGCAAAAGGCGTCAAGGCAAGCACAATAATTATTGCCAGTACGACATGCAAAAACGCTTTTCTTTTTTCTAAAACCTGCTTGTGTTCATCCTGTAAATCTAATTTTTGCTGTATTGCATCATTTATATAAGCACTGCGCTCATCTGTCGTCATGTTGTCTATATAGGGAATAAAATCTTTTGAAATATAGATTATGTATTTTTTAACAACATCATTTGACTCGTTTAATTCTTCCCACCTTGATAATTCTAAAGCATTATCATTATCAAGCGAAAAAACACTTTTAGATGAATTTTCTTCTGATTTTTCTTGAGGCTGTTCTTCCTGAAATTCTTCCTGCTGTTCTATAGTTTCATCAGTGTTATCTTCTTGCGTTTCTATAGTTTCCTGAACTTCTTTAGTATCGGTATTTTCATTTTCAATATTAAAATTATCGGATAATTCTTCATTTTCATCCGCTTCCGAGATTTGAGATGCAATATTTTGAAGCGCCTTTTCAACAGCATTTTCATCAATACCCGAAATATCGCTATCCAGCTCTATATTATCCGAAACAGAATCATCAAAATCTTCAAAATCAGATTCTATTTTTTTATCTTCATTACTCATAATTTGATTATAACATAATTTAATATGATATAATAATTTTATGAGAATTTTAATACTTGGAAATGATTATAGCGCACAAAGTTTTTTTGAATTATTCAATCAAAATAAGAATAATATTGTATTTTCGACCTTAAGAAATTCTAACTACACGGATTTTCAAGGTATAGATGACATTTTAGAATTCATTAAAGCAAACGATATAAATTTTGTATTAATAACACAGGAAGATTACATTAATTCAGGATTGTCCGAATTAATCTCTGCCCAAAATGTAACGGTATTTTCACCAAGTTCGGAAGCAATTGCAATTACATGTTCAAAGGCTTATGCAAAAAAATTCATGTATAAAAATAAAATTCCGACAGCGCGTTTTCAAATTTTTGAAAAACCGCAGCAGGCGCTTGATTATGTGAATATTTTAGAAAATCCTATCGCAATAAAGCCTGATAATCATAACAACAAAGAATGCACCCAATTTTGCGAAACCGCCCTGAAAGCCAAAAAAGTTATCAATGATTTATTTGCAAACGATAATAAAAAAATAATTATTGAAGACTACATAGAAGGTAAAAACATTGAAGTTTTTGTACTTTCCGACGGTTTTAAGTTTCAAATTCTCGGAATAAGCGCTAAATATCAAAATAATGTTGCATATTTTGAGCCTGAATTTTTAAATGATGAAATTGTGGATAATATTATACAAAATGCCATAATTCCGACAATTGACACCCTTTGCAATCAAGGAGATGAATACATAGGAATTTTAGGCTTTGATATTATTTTAAAATCGGATAACAGTTTTGTTATGACCGGCTATAACAGCTTTTTTGATGATATAGATGTTGATTTTTATACAAAAGGCTTTAATATCGATTGGCTGGGCATTTTTGAAAGTACGGTTATAGGAGATGTATTTTCAAAGTTTGAAATAAATCCTAAAAATGAATACATGCTGTCTTTAAGACAGGATGATAAAATAAATTTCATAAGTGCAAAAACAATGAGCAACTTAGAATTATATTTGGAAGAATTATATGATACGAAAGAATATTTTGAGGCGGTAAAAATATGGAAATCTTAAGCATTATTCCGGCCAGAGGCGGGTCAAAAGGAATACCAAGAAAGAATTTAAAGCCAATTTTAGATAAACCACTTGTTGCTTATACTATTGAAGCATCATTAAAATCTAAATTTATTACAAAAACAATTGTTTCATCTGAAGATGATGAAATCTTAGAGGTTTCAAAAAATTATGGCGCACAAATAATAAAGCGTCCGGATGAATTAGCTCAAGATGTTACAAAAACAGCACCCGTTATGCTTCAAGTATTAAATGAACTTGAAAAAACAGGCTACAAGGCAGATTATGTTGTATTATTGCAACCCACATGCCCGTTAAGAGATGAAAACTACATAGATAATGCTTTCAAATATTACTTTGAAAAATTACACGAAGGATATGACAGCTGTTTTAGTGCATTTTCAATCGGCTACACCCATGCAAAATGGCGTATATTACACGATAATAAATTAGAATCGCTTTATGATTTCAGAATTAGACCAAGAAGGCAGGAAACACAGCAGCACTATTCGATGATTTGTGAAAATGGCGCATTTTACGCACTCCCTTGGGATACACTTAAGGAAGTAAAAGATTTTATAGGGTATAATCCAACAGCCTATATTACTCCAAGAGTAATAGATATAGATACAATTGAAGATTTTAAAAAAGTCGAAGAAATTATAAATGCTAAAAAAACTTCTGCTTAAATTAATTTCAATATACAGATTTTTTTCAAAGTTCACACCTGCATGCTGCAGGTATGAGCCGACTTGCTCTATGTATATGTATCAAGCTATTGAAAAATTCGGCACAACAAAGGGGATTTACCTTGGAATAAAAAGAATTCTAAGATGCCACCCTTGGGGTAAAAGCGGGTATGACCCCGTTCCTGATACTTTTAAATGGTAATCAGCGCGATAATTTTAAAATTTGCTCACTTCTTTTTAATTGATTTTTATATAATTGAACTTTTTTCTCATCACCGAGCGCCACAGCGATATCATAGGCCTGCTTTTTATAATTTATTTCATCTTGATTTAATTCAATTGCTTCTTTTGAATATAAAAGAGCACTGTCAAATTCTTTAAGCCCCTGATAGCTTCTTGCCATTTGATTGTAATATTTTGCAATTGAAGGATTTAACTTAATTGCCTCATATATTGAATCTTTAGCTTCCTGATATTTTTCCGTATCATTCAAAATTAAGCCTTTAAAATAGTAGCTTTCTGAATTCTTATTATCTAATTCAATACATTTTGAAATAGAATCAAGTGCCTTATCATATTCCTTTAAACGATAATATACGCGGGTTTGGGAATTATAAATGCAAGCATAGTTAGGGTATTTTTCCCTGACATCATTAATCAGTTCGAGCGCTTCATCATATCTTTTTTCATCTATTAATAAATCTATTATTTCCAGTTTATAATAATTTGATTGCGGATATAATTCCAATGCACGTTTAAGCATTTCAATCGCATTTTTATATAATTTTAATTCTTTATAAACTATTGCAAGACTATCCAGTAAAAACGGATTATCACTTTGTGTTTCAAGGTATTTTTCAAGAGTGGATTTAGCACCCGAGAGGTTAAACTTTTTAAGGTTTATTGCCTGAATTAGAATTTGTGCATTTGTATAATACTCAGATTTTTCATCAACCGTTCCAAGGTTCAATAACGCCTTAGAAAGCTCATTTTGTTTAATTAAAATCCAGCCTGAAAGAAAATACTTTTCATCAAGATTAGTTTTATCTTCTTTAATTAAAGAATAATTAATTGATTTTTTAAGAGCATTCAATGCCTCGTCAAACCTTGAATTGTCAATGTATGCTTTTGCTAAAGCAAGATAAAAATCATGAGTATCGTTATCGTTTTTAATCGCGTTTAAAAATAAATCTATTGCGCGGGAATAGTTTTGTTTTCCTGCTTCAATAACCCCTATATAATATAAAGCCATGGGATTATTTTCATCAACATTTAAACAATATTTAATAACTTCGTCATAATTTCCGCGTTTAAATTCAATTTCCGCCATGTCAATGTTGGCGGGTTCGTTGGTTTCATCAAGCTGTACAATTCTTTTCAGCAAAAGTTCTCTTTTATTTTCATCGCTTATTGTCGAGATTAAATACAAAACATCCGCATCAAGTTTGATATTTTCATCTAAAGTGTTGAACAATGCAAGTGCGTCTTGTTTTTTATCCGATTTGATTAATGCATCAAAATAACAATGACATGAAACAGGGTTTTTGTCATGCTCAAACATATCTTGCGCAACCTTCAGTGCACGCGAAATTTGGTTTTGTTTGCAATATATTTCATAACACATTTGAAGGCTGAAAGTATGATTAGGATTAATCGCCAGTGCTCTTGAAAATTCTTCAAGCGCTCTTTCGTAATTCTTTAGCATGAAGTGCATTTCGCCGATTTGAGATAACAGTTCAACATTATCCTGATTATAATCGTCGTACTCAAGCGCTTTGTAGAGCATAACAAGTGCTTCTTTATATTGTTTTGTGTGCTTTAATTCAAATGACTTTTTAATAAGTTCAATTTTTTCTATATTTTCATCCATGGCAATATTATATTTTATTTTGAAACTTTATTCAATAATTATTTGACTTTTAAAATAAAAACCTTAAAACTAATTCAGATGTTGTATTTTATTTTTTTTTACTAAAAAAAGTAAAAATACGGCCGTTAGACCTTAAAAAAGGGGTTATAGACACTATGAAACCAATTGCCGGAGCAATAAATTTTGAAGGCGGCGGGATTGCCCAATCAATTAACGCAATGCAGCTGGAAATGAATATCATGGGGATATTCTCGGAAAATGTATTGGGTTTTGATAAAGTAGGCTATCAAAAAAAAGAGGCTGTAATTTCTTCGTTTGCCGAATATATAGGCTCAAATGCACTTTCATATAATGTTGATAATCAGGTAGGCAGGCTTTCTATGACGGAAAGACCGCTTGATTTGGCACTATCCGAAAAAGGATATTTTCAAGTGTTAAACAATGACGGCAGTATAGAATTAACCCGCGACGGCAGATTTAAGTTAAATAAAGACGGAGAATTGTTAACGCAAACCGATCAAAAGGTTCTTTCTTCAGGCGGTGCACCAATTGTGTTTCCGCGAGTTCCCGAAAAATTGGAATCAATTAAAATCGGACTTGACGGCAAAATAGGCATTTTTGATGATGAAACACGCGGTTTAGTCCCTGCAGGTACAATCGGCGTTGTATCAGATGACGGCACATTGGTCAGTGAAAACTGCGTAAGACAAGGATATGTTGAAAATTCAAACGTGGCCTTAGAAAAAGAATATATTGAAATGTCAAATTACAAAAGAAGTTTTGAAATGAATGCAAGAATGTTTCGTCTGCAAAATTCAAGATTATCAAATGCAATACAAACATTAGGCAGAGTATAGGTAAAATATGAGTTATAATTTACAAGGAATAGTCAGAAAAGCGTCAACTAATTTAGCAGTAGAATTTGACAGATTAGCTTACGCCACACAAAACATTGCAAACGCCAACACCAATGGCTATAAAACGGTACGATTTGAAGATATTATAGACGCAGACGGCTCTGTCCATGGGGTTGAACGTACCGATACAAAAACGGGAGAATATGTACAAACCAATAACCCGCTTGATGTAGCACTAACCGGTGCCGGATATATACCTGTTACAACCCTTCAAGGCGAAATAAGATATACGCGTGACGGTGCTTTTACCGTAAATAAAGACGGTATGCTTGTTACAAAAGTAGGCGATTTGGTAGGCTCAGGTATATATATAGACGGCGCTGCAGTAAAAACGGAAATTCGCCCCAATGGCGATGTTTATACATATAAGAGCTTATTGGAAGAACCCGATTATGCGGGAACCATTCCTCTGGTACAGTTTACAAATCCCGAAGCCTTAAAAGATGTGGGCGGAAATGAATTTGTTGCGACAGAAAATTCCGGAAAAATGAAACTTGTTGAAGACCATAACTATATAAAACAATACGGGCTTGAACATTCAAATATAGATATGATTTCGGAAGTCTATATGGTTTCAAGAATTAATGCTTCCATTATTGCTTCAAGTTCTTTAATGAGGTCAATTAATCAAATGTATCAAACAATGCTTGATAATATGTCATAGAATTAAAAGGATAAAAAAATGGGTTTACTGCCTACTCAATTATTAAATAAACCGCAAAAAATATTATCGCTGGTATCAGCCCGACAAGAAGCTCTTGCGGATAATATTGCCAATATGCACACAGTCGGTTATAAAAGAAAAGATGTTGATTTTTCTCAATACCTAAACTCAGGTACATCTTCAAATATGGAAGTACAGCTGATAGATAAATTCGGCTCCAGTCCTATTTCATCTTCAGCAAGTAATGAAAAACTAAGTGCAGAAGACGAATTAGCACTTATGCAGCAGAACTATTTGTACTATACGGTTGCCGCAAGGGAATTATCAAGCACTATTACACAAATTAAAACAGCGCTGAATGTTTCGGCTAACGGATAAAGGAATTAAATTATGGGTTTAATGAACGCATTTAATATAGGCTGTCAGGGCTTAATGGTACATTCTAAAAGGGTTGAGCTTGCCGCTAAAAATATTGCAAATATGGACACCCCCAACTACACAAGAAAAATCCCTATTATTTCATCTAATGAAAATCAAAGTTTTGCTACTGTATTGTCATCCATGGGGGCAGGCGCATTGGCAGGTTCAGGCCTTGGCGGTGTTAATTTTGACGGCGTTATCGAAGACCCTACTCCGGGGGCTAAAATATACAAGCCCGGTCATCCTGACGCAGATGAATTCGGATACATCAGAACATCTAATACAAATGCAATGATAGATTACGCTGACGCAACAATGGCACAACGCGCCTACGAAGCGTCTTTAGGTGTAATGTCAATTGCAAAATCAATGGCAACAAGCGCACTTGAAATAGGCAGGTAATTAACTTTCTAAGACAGGCTTCATCTTGTTTTTGAATTTTGTAATTGCACCGAAGAACAATAAATCAACACTTCCGACAGGGCCGTTACGTTGTTTTGCAATTACGATTTGTGCTTTATTTTTTAATTCGGGATTTTCCTTGTCGTAGTATTCTTCCCTGTGCACAAACATTACAACATCAGCGTCTTGTTCGATTGCACCGGATTCCCTTAAGTCTGAAAGCATGGGAACTTTTGATGTTCTTTCTTCAACCTTACGGGATAATTGAGATAGTGCAATAACGGGTACGGATAATTCACGCGCCAAAGATTTTAAACCTCTTGAAATGCTTGAAATAGCTTGAAAACGGTCTTGGGTTGACTTATCTTCAATTAATTGAAGATAGTCTATTATTATTATTCCTAAATCAGGATATTTTGTTTTAATTCTTCTGGCTTTTGCACGAATATCAGACAATGTAACACCTGATGAATCATCAATCAAAATTGGTGCTTCATGGAGTTTATTCATAACATCTGCAATTTTTTCCCATTCGGGGGCATTTAATTCACCCGTTCTTGCACGTTGAGCGTCAATTTCAGCTTCGGAACAAAGAATTCTTTGGGTTAAACTTGTAGCAGACATTTCAAGAGAAAATATTAAAACAGGAACTTTTTGTTCTATTCCGATATTTTGGGCAATATTTAATGCGAACGCGGTTTTCCCCATTGAAGGACGAGCCGCTAAAATTATCAAATCCGATTTTTGAAAGCCTGCAAGCATGGCATCTAAGTCATAATAACCACTTGGAACACCGGTATAAGAACCTTTATTATTGTATCTGTACTCAAGCTGTTCAACCGTTTCCATTAAAAGATTAGTAATTAATTGAACATCTTGAGAACTTTTTTGCTGTGCAATTTCAAATAATGTTTTTTGCGCAATCTCAAGGCTTGTATTAGCGTCGGGATTTTTAAATGTTTCTTCAATAATCACCTGCCCCGCCGTAACAAGTTTTCTTTTTATTGCATTTTCTTTTATGATTTCAGCGTAATATTCAATATTTGAAGATAAAACAGTATCAAGCCCTAATTCCCCTAAATATTCAACTCCGCCAATATCTTCAAGCTGATTGCGCGCGCTGAAATATTCAGCCAAAGAAAGTGCGTCAATCGGCTTATTTTGGTTATATAAATTAAAAGCAGCCTCATAAATAAGCCTATTTTGGGGAGAATAGAAATAATCTGTTTCCAGTATTTCAACAACTTTATTCATGCTGTCGGGATTAATCAAAATAGCCCCTAATACGGCTCCTTCCGCTTCTAAATTATGGGGCGGAATATGTTTTACAATTTGATTTTGTTTTGTTGAGGGTGCTTTTATGGCCATAAATTCTCTTTTTCATCAAACCTTTTAAAAAATCATATCATAAAATTATACTTTAGTTGTAAAAATTCCTTACCTTTTTATAATTCTTTTCAATTTGAAAAATAGCTAGTATAGAAGTGTGAAAGATGAGTATTGCCACACATCTTATTTTACAGATAGATAGTTTACAACGGATTGTAAGAAAATAAAGGAGTATTGTCATGTCAGTTACAATTAACACAAACGTGGATTCACTAAAAATCCAAGGAAATTTAACATCTGCTACAAGCGGCTTAGCAAAAGCTATGCAGAGAATGTCTAACGGTATGAAAATTTCATCTGCAAAAGATGACGCTGCAGGCAGTGTAATTTCATCAAGAATGTTAGTTCAATTAGACGGTAATAAAATTTGCCAAAACAACATTCAAAATGCAAATTCATTAATGTCAACAGCAGAAGGCTATTTAGATGTAGTTTTAGATAACGTTACAAGAATTCGTGATTTGACTTTGGAAGTTAAAAACGGTACATATTCAAACGAAGAAGCTGCTGCTGTACAACAAGAAGTCAAAGACAGATTGGCAGAAATAGACCGTGTATCAAATTCGGCTAAATTCTCTCAATTATATTTGTTTGAAGATGCAGCTCTTAAAGAACACGGTATAACCTTCCAAGTAGGTCAAAATGCAGAACAAAAAGACGGAGAAGGAAAATACAAATCAGATAACATTATTGAAGGTAACAAAAAGATTTTCGATAGTGTTAAATTCTCTGCTTTAACAAATATTACAGGCGGTTTTAACCTTGCCGATATCAAGAAAAAAGATAATGGTGATAACACCGTTACAACTAACTATACAAGTTTAAATATGGCATTAGAAAAATTGGATAATGCTATTGATAACTTAACAGAAAGAAAATCATTAATCGGTTCAGCGCAAAGCCGTTTAGAATCAGCTCTTGATACACTAACAACTCAATACACTAACTTATCAAGCGCAAAATCAATCATAACAGATGCTGATATAGCGGAAGAAGCATCAGCATATACTCAAAACCAAATACTACAGCAGGTAGCAACCTCATTATTAGCACAAGCTAACCAAGCACCTGCAGTTGCATTAAGTTTAATTTAGTGTACAAAATCTAACTGGTGATGGCAATACAGTGGGTCGAATTATTTATTAATTTGACCCTTTTTTTATATAAAGTTTGCGCAGTGTTTGGTATTTGCGTTGAGCAAATGCCAAACACGAAGACATTTCTAAGCCGCCGTAGGATAATTGAGTGAAATTTGCGGCAGTGAAACGATAGCAAATTTTCACGAAATACCCACAGGCGGCAAAAGTTTGCGCAGTGTTTGGTATTTGCGTTGAGCAAATGGCAGGCATTAAGGCATTAAGAAGATACCAGGATACTAAGGTATTAAGACGGTAAGAAAACAGTGCAAGGCATAATACCCATAACATTGTATATTGACATACATAAAAGCAAGGTGAAGATTTCTCTCTCCGTTCACTCTCTATTTTTTGCATTATGCCGTTTGAGCGTCAAAAAAGAGAGTGAACAATAAATTGAAATAAATAAATAATAAATTAAAACTGCTTTAAAAATCTTTCATCATTATTAAAAAACAATCTGATATCATCAATTGCATATTTCAGCATGGCAAGTCTTTCAACCCCCATACCAAAGGCAAAGCCTGAATACACACTTGAATCTATACCTACAGCCTCTAATACATTAGGATCAACCATGCCTGCTCCTAAAATTTCAAGCCAGCCGGTTCCCGAACAAACACTGCAACCCTTGCCCTGACACATTATACATTGAACATCAATTTCAACAGAAGGTTCAGTAAAGGGGAAAAAACTGCTTCTGTATCTTGTGGGTCGGGCCTGGCCAAAGTACAGCCTTATAAATTCATTCAAAACACCTTTTAATTGCGCCATTGTAACATTTTTATCCACATAAAGTCCTTCAATTTGGTGGAAAAGATTGTTTTTTCTGGCGCTAACATTTTCGTTTCTATATACTCTGCCCGGAGAAATGATTTTTATGGGAGGTTTAGTATTCATCATTGTTCTTGCTTGGGCATTTGAAGTTTGGCTTCTTAAAACAACATTTTCTAAATTATCACAATAAAAAGTATCCTGAACATCTCTTGCGGGGTGTTCTTTAGGAACATTTAAAAGGTCAAAATTATATTTTTCAAGCTCAACTTCAGGAGAATTTTTTGGTTTAGCCAAAGAAAAACCAAGGTTTTGAAAAATTTCGGTTATTTCATTGACAGTTTGAGTTAAAGGATGTACATGCCCCATAGGAATATAATTACCATTCAGGGTAATATCTATTTTTTCTTTTAAAAGTTTTTCTTTTAATTCTTTTTTATAAAAAATATCATTTTTTTCATTTATAAGATTTTCAAGCTCATTCCAAACTTTATTAATCAATGCACCTATGACAGGTTTTTGTTCGGGTGCTAAATCTTTCATGCCTTTTTTTAAATTGTTAAATTCCGAATTTCTTGATAAATATTTATTCTTAACAGCTTCAAGGCTTTTTAAGTCATTAGCATTTTCTAATTCCGTTAAGGCTTCTTTTTTAATTTCTTGAATTTTATTTTCCATAAGTTATTCTCCTTTAATCATAATAGCCTAAACATGAATTTTATACTATAATGTTTGCCATGGATTTTATTTTTTATATTGCAATAGCTTGTTTTATAATGCTTTTCGGCACTCTTGACAATAACATTGACTTTGATTTTTTTGCACGTCTTGTTGTCGGAAAAAGCTATTTTCAAACGGGAAATCTGTTTAATTACGATTTTCAATCTTACGGAACAACCCATCAGTTCATTGATCATGAATGGGGTTCGAGTTTAATATTTTACTTAGTTCAAAATTATTTAGGTGATAAGGGCTTATTTTTTTTAAAAAGCGCAATAATATTTTTAACAATATTTTTAATTACAAAAATAATAAGGCTTGAAAAAAAAGATATCAAATTACATTTTTTATTTTTCTTTTTTATTTTGCAAACAATATCATACAGTATATTTTCAACTATAAGATGTCAAAGTTTTTCATTTTTATTTTTTGTTTTATATCTTTATATTTTAAAAAAGGCCAAAACCGACTATAGAATACTTTGGACCTTGCCTGTTTTAAATATAATTTGGGCAAATATGCACGGCGGGTTTGTAATGGGGCTGATTTTAATTTTGCTGTTTGCATTTGGCGAATTGTTAAATAAAAAACCCTCAAGGCCTTATTTTATCACTTTTTTCATTTCCTGCTTTACAACTTTAATTAATCCTTACGGCTTCAAATATATTTATTTTATATTTAATGCCTTAAGTTTAAACAGAATACATATAACAGAGTGGCAAAGTGCATTTTTTTCACCGATTTTTGAATTTTCATTTTTAAAATTTAAAATATTTTTTATTCTTGCTTTAACTATTTTCATTTGTTCTGTTTTAAAAAATATACAACTTCAAGGGATTAAGGAATTTTATAAAAATATAGATAAAACAAAATATCTAATACTTATTTTTACAATTATAATTGCACTTAAGTCTTCGCGCTTCCATGTATTTTTTGCATATATGACCTTGAGCTTATGTTATTGCGATTTTTATAATATTTTTAATAAAAAACTTCCCAAAAAAACAGACAATATAAAAGAAATTCTTATAGCAATATTGATTTTCATTTCAACAATTTCACACATTTATGATTACAAATTTGTTAATACAATTAATTCCAAAGAATATCCGATATATTGTATTGAATTTTTAAAAATAAATAATTTGAAAGGTAACCTGCTTGTAAATTTCCATTTTGGAAGCTATGCAAGCTACAAGCTCTATCCGAATATTTTTATATACATGGATGGCAGATATGAAGAAGTGTATGATGTTAAATTAATAGATAAAATGGGAGAATTTTTCTTAGCAAAAAATGATGATTTAATTAAAAAATATCATACCGATTTTATAATAATAGATAAGTTTTACCCTTTATATAAAAAGTTAAAAACATCTTCTGATTGGTTTTTAGGCTATGAAAGCGAGAAGTTTGCACTATTTTTGGACAAAAAATTTCAAAACAAAAACTATATTAATCCAAGATTGGATAAGAATTATTACAATAATGAAAAATTTAAAACAGAAATTAACTGGCGATAATTTTTTATCGTATAATATATAAGGATAAGAGTTGGGGAAATAAAATGAAAAATTTTTTTAAAATAACAGGAATTATGCTTGGTTCAATCTTAGTATTATTGTATCTTGCCTTTTTAATAGTTCCCTATTTTATAAATCTTGATAATTTTAAAGCAGATATTCAACAAGTTGTAAAAAATTCTACAAAATTAAACCTTGAATATTCTAAATTAAAGTTATATTCAACACCTCTTTTATCCTTTGGTGCAATTATAGAAGATTTAGATATTACGCTTGATGACAATTCAACACTTTTTAAAACACCAAGAATTAAAGCAGGGCTTGCGCTTCCTTCTTTATTTGCATTAACCGTAAAAACTTCAAAATGTTATATTGATAATCCTCAAATTAATTTAGAAGTCGAAAACGGCAGACAATATAAAGTTGTAAAAATAATAGAAGACATTATAAATGAAGCAAATGCACAAAAAGCGAGCATGCCTGAACCCGCACAACAACTACCGCCATTAGCGCAAAAAATTGTTGACAATATTAAAATTAAAGTTCCTTCAATTAAAATTACAAATTATAATATTTTAACAACAGACCCCAAAATCAACCACAGTCTAACTTTGAAGGGTGATGAATTAGTACTTGGCTACAACAGTTCATCAAATACACTCAGATTAAAAACGATAGCACAATTATTATCTGACGATAATCAAAATATTTTAGCAGATATTAAAGTTTCAACCGTTCTTCCGAAACCTGAAGCATCTGAAGAAGAAGCAGACCCTGATGAAAGAATACAAATTCCTTTTATTAATTTAATAGAAATTTATCAAACTTATGACCTCAAAACAAATATTGTTTCAAGGTTAAAAATAAGGAAAGCAAACGACCTTGGATATTTTGCGTACGGATTTTTAAATGTTGACAATCTTAATTTAAAATTAGGAAATATAAGACTGCCCGACAGCTTCTTACATGCGAAATTCCACGGCAAACAAATAGATTATATTTCTGACATTTATGCTAAAAGTGATGAAAAAATAAACCTTGAAGGTACATTCAAATTCGATAAACACCCCAGAATGAAAGCAAATATCGTAAGTAACGAAATACATTTTGCAAATTTATTGGATTTGTCAAAAGCACTGCTGGACAGCTTAAATATAAAAAATAACCTTGCGCAAATTCAGGCAAACGGATACCTGCTTGCAAATGCACAATTAAAAACCAACTTTAAAAAATTGAAATCGAATGGCTCAATTTTAATTAAAGAAGGCTCTTTTGTTAATCCTTTGTATAATATAGGAATCAAAGATATTGCCTTAAACGCGGTATTTGATAATGACGCATTAAATATTAAAAATTCAAAAGCTACAATTAACGGTTCGCAATTAAATGTTGAAGGATATATTGACAATCAATCAAATACCGATATCAAAATAGATGTCGATAATTTATCCTTGCCTGCACTATATAATTCTTTTGCGCCAAAAGAACTTAAAAAGCAATACAATTTGTCAAGTGCTAATTTATCGGCACACATTGATATCGAAGGAAAACTAGACGAGTTAAATACTAAAATAAAAACAAAATTAAGCAATTTGGCACTAAATGACACCAAAAAAACAATGTATGTTTTAAATAAAGAAGCAAATATCAACCTGAGTGCTAATGCGCAAAATATTGAAGGCAGTGTTAATAATTCTAATTTCCAATTTAACATGCCCCAAATTAAAACAAAAACCCGCATAGATAGCTTATCTTTAAAAATAGATAACCAAAATGTTACAATTAATCCTTTTGATTTTATATATAACAACACTTCAAAAATCAATATCAAAGGCATAATTTCAGATTATCAAAAAAATCCAAATCTTGATATATTCTTAAAAGGCGACATAAAAACATCAGATATCGCAACAACTCTTGGTAAAGAAGTTGCTTATTATGTGCCTTCAAAGGGGATTATTCCTTTTAAGGCAACACTTAAGGGGGATGATAAAAAGCAAGAAATCTTAGCTCAGATATATGCTGATTCCGCTAATTACATTTCACCGGTCATTTTAAATGAATTGGCAAATCTGCCGAGTTTAATTCAGGCAGATATTAAAATTAAAGGTGACAAAATAAGAATTAAAAATTCAGGTCTTTATAGAAAACAATCCTCGGGTTTTTCTGATGATTTGGCGCAAAACATGCAGAACGCTAAGCAAATTGCAGATTTTACAACTATTATTGACGGAAATCATATCAACCTTTTAAGACTTTCCATTCCGCATGAATTGCAGGGGAAAATTGCAATATTTAAAAAGTCCGACTTTAAAACAAAAGGTAAAATCACGCTAAACGGCAATATGAATGACTTATCATACGGCGGTGACTTAAAAATAACAGGGTTAAATATTCCTGAATTGCTTTTAAAAGTAAAAAACATTGACCTTGATATGATTTCACAAGGCTTTAATTTGAAATTAGATGAAATTGATATCAATACTTCAAAAATAAATGCTTCCCTGAAAGGCGATCTTCGTCCTTCAAAGGTCTTTGTAGTATCCGATATTAATGTTAATTCAAACCATATTGATGTTGATAAGGCAATGGTTTCAATGGATAAAGCAATGAAATACATGCCCCCCGCTTCATCATCCAATGCTTCGGGGAATGCTGATATACCTTTATATGCAACAGGTAAAATTGATATTAAAAAATTAACTACAGGTGCAATAAATATCGAAAATATAAAAAGTAATCTTGCGATAATTAAAAATGAATTGATTTTAAATAAATTAAGCACTAAAGCGTTTAAAGGAGATGTTTCAGGCGATATAAAAATGCACTTAATTTCAAGTCTTTTAACAATTAAATTAAAAGGCAAAGGAATTGACGCTGATAATATGCTTGTATCTGCAGCTAATATGAAGGATACCTTATCAGGTACGGCGGAATTTAAAACAGATATTACCCTTAAAGGTGCAACTTATGAAGAACAAGTGAAATCCTTAAAAGGCAATGTTTGGTTTAAAATGAAAAATGGTGTATATGGCCCGTTTTCAAAACTTGAAAATTTCTTCTTAGCTGAGAATATAAGAGAAAATCCTGTGTTTAAAAATACTATAGGAGTTATTTTAACACCTTTAACCACAATAGACAGTTCTCATTATGAAACATTAGCGGGAAATCTTAACTTTAATAACGGGATTGTTGAAATGAAGCCTATTACAAGTCAGGGCGATATTTTATGCGTTTTAATTAAAGGAAATATGGATTTATTGAAAAATACAATTGACGCAACCGTTAGGGTTCGTTTAGCTTCTGTTGTATCAGATTTATTAGGGCCTTTAGCTATGGCAAACCCTGTAAATTTAATCAAGAATACCCCCGGATTAAATATAGTAACGGCAAAATTATTCTCCGTATTTTCTGCTGTCGTAACAGAAGAAGAATACAAGCAAATTCCTGATTTTTCTTCAAGTCATTCCGATAGCAACGCAACCAAGTTCCAAATTCTTTTAAAAGGAGATGTCGCAAAACCTTTAAAATTAGTTAAATCCTTCAAATGGCTTGCGCTGCAAAAAGATATGGATAAGGCTAAAGAATTCAGTGACAGCTTTATTAAAGAACAGGAAGAAATGGCAAAACAAGCACTTATAAATAAACTCCAGCAAGAATATGAAGCAGATAACAAAATAAAAGTCGGAGTTGAAAAAGTTTTAAAAATGGATACTACAGCTCCTAAAGTAAAAGAATTAATCTTAGAAGAAGTGCTAAAAACAAAAACTCAGGAAGAAAAACAACAACTAAAAGAAGAAGCCAAAAAGGAAATTACTGATATGGCAGAAAAAAAAGTGCAAGAAGTTATAGATAATAAAGCTCAGGAATTACAAAAGAAATTACAAGATAAAATCCAAACAAAATTACAAGACACTCTGCAAGAAAAACTGCAAAATAAAATAAACATCAAAGATACAGCTCCCTCGGGCACTACCGTGGCAGAACCCGTTAATGCAGGTGATGAGGAAGGAGGATTTAAGGAAGGTTAAAAGGATTGTTTTCTTTTTAGCTTTCTTCTTAATTCTTTATAATTCGGGCAATATTTTTCAAGCTCTGACCAAAAATCCTTAGAATGGTTTTTAATGCGTGTATGAACTAATTCATGCAAAATTACATAATCAATTACATCAAAATCATAATTCATTAAATTAATATTCAAATTAATATTATTAACATAAGAACAGCTGCCAAAGCGCGTTTTTTGGTTTCTTAGCGCAATGCGCCCGATTTGAAAATTATATTTTTCAGCCAAAAATCTGGTGCGCTCAGGCAAATATTTTTTAGCCCTCTTTCTTAACAGTTTCAATTCTTCATCGGATAATTTCGGGCCGTTAAGTTTAAAAGATTTTATTTTTTCAAAATTGGAAATTAAAAAATTGCGAGCCGTTTTATAAGGACACAAAACAGGCATAGTCACAAGCAAAGATTTATCATCTTTAAGTGTTATTTTAATTGATTTTGAAAAAATATGCTTTTTGTAATTTATTTGATATTCTTCTATTGTTTCAGTTTTCATCTTTGTATATTTTAAGGTGGCGCAATTCGCCTTCTCCTACACTAATCGACTTATACCCATGGGCTTCAACAAGTTCATGCTGCAGTTTCCTTGTTTGTTTATCCTGCGGTTCAAGCTCAATTATTTCTGCACCCTCTGCCAGTTTTGCAATCGCCGCATTTGTTTCGTCAAGCGCTAATTCCGTAGAATCTTTATAATTTTTATAGCTATATACTTCTTGATTTTCCTGCGTTAAATTAAGCGCTTCTTTTAAAACTCTTTGAATTTGGCTCATGGAGTTTGTTCTTACAAAAAATACCGGCAAATGATACTCATTTGCAGTTGCCAATATTTTATTTCCGCTGCGCGCAAAATTTTTATGAGCAATAACAAAATCGGCTTCTTCAACATTTCTTACAACCGTAGCGTCAATATCAAGTCTTTCTATAATTTTATCGACTATTGAGCGTGAAACCGCATAAATATATATTTTTTTATGCTTTTTGTTATCTTTTATATACTGCTGTCTGTTAAAACCAAAACTTAAGGGAGATTTAACATCTTGGGTTTTTTTATCAAGCTCTTGCACCTTTTTAATTATATCGACTTCCGAGTTTTTATTTTTTTCTTTATAATTGCCGTCAACTTTTCTGATTTCAGGTTGAATCGGCCAGCCCCTTAAAATATAATCAACAGCGGTAGCGGAATCTTTATAAATAGATAAAGTGTTTCTGTCTATAATTTCAATTACAATATCAAAAGTAGGCTGTTTTTGACGTTCTAAAACCGTTTTTTGACAGCCCCTATGCTTTGCTTCATCGTCACCTAATGTAACCGTATCGACTCCGCCGATTAAATCAGATAATGTCGGGTTTTTAATCAGGTTATCTAAAGTATTACCATGGGCGGTTGCAATTAGCATTACACCGCGCTCAGCTATTGTTCTTGCGGCTTGTGCTTCGAGTTCCGTTCCTATTTCATCAACTACAATAACTTCAGGCGTATGGTTTTCAACGGCTTCAATCATGATATCTTTTTGAAATTCAGGTTGAGAAACTTGCATTCTTCTGGCTTTTCCGATTGCAGGATGAGCAACATCACCATCCCCTGCTATTTCATTTGAAGTATCAACCACAACAACACGCTTGCCTAATTCATCAGCCATAAGCCTTGTTATTTCTCTTAATTTTGTAGTTTTGCCAACACCCGGGCGTCCTAAAAACAGAATTGATTTATTTTGTATAACAAAATCTTTTATACATTCAATAGTTCCGGTAATAACCCTGCCTATTCTACAAGTCAGCCCTACAATTTTCCCTTGGCGATTTCTTATTGCAGAAATTCTATGCAGAGTTCCTGCAATACCGGAACGATTGTCGGATGTAAATTCAGGCAATTGACGTGTGATAAAATCCAAATCTTCACGATTAATTGTATCGTTGCCCAAAGACAAAATATTTCCGTTTCCAAGACGGATTTCAGGAATTCTTCCTATATCCAATACGATTTCTATTGCGTCATCCAAAAGCCCTGTTTGAATATTCCTTTTGATTTTAGGGGGTAATATTTCTACAAGTTTTTCAATATCCGTTTGAAATTGTACTTCGTTCATATTTTAATCCACTTATGCCTATCTACTATTATAATTCCCAATATAGCGGTTCATCAATCATTTTCATTATACATAACTAAATCGTTTTCTATTAGTTTGTAAAATTTTTCATCAATCGAATAAAAATCAACAAAATTAACAATGTATGGCAGCATACTTTTATCAAAAACTTCCTTTAATTCTTCAAGTGTATTAAGCGGGATTGCGCTATCGCCTTTAATTAAAATATCTAAATCAGATGTTTTAGAAAAATTACCCTTTATTCTTGAACCATAAAAATAGAAGTTGTAATTATTATAGTTATCTAATATATTTTTTATAATTTTTAGTTCTTTATCATTAATTCCTTTAATCATTTTTTATAACTTTGTTTAGTTTGTCATATAAATACTGAGAGTCTGCTATTAAATCTTCAATTGAATTTAAAATAATTTTTGCCTTATTTTGATTATATTCATGACTTGTATCATTTATCTTATTATAATAATCTCTCCATTTTTCCCATGATGAAATAAATTCATAGCCTTCCATTAATCTGAAAATATTGTTCATGGTTAATTCTTTATCAATTTTACCATATTGAAGTTTTAAAAATCTTTTCATTATTTTCCAAGAAATTTCAACAGTGTATTCAAATCTTTTAATACATGCATCTTCAACATATTCTTGAAATTTTGAATCAGTAACTTCTTTTAAATCTTGATAACATTTTTTTAAAGATTCAATACAGCTTAATAATCGAGATATATCTAATTCTGTATTATTCATAATTTTGCTTCCGTATAACCACTATAACATAGATTTTATAATTTTACATTTCTCATCATATCTTTAAGGGTTTGAATTGTAGTATCCATTGATACAATATCCGTTGTTTTTTGTTGTAAAAATGCGTTAATTTGGGGCATAAGTTCAATCGCTATATCAAGTTTTGGGTTAGAACCTGCTTGATACATCCCTACATCAATTAAGTCTTTATTTTCCCTGTACAAAGCCAAAAGATTTCTCATTTTTCCTGCGGCTTCTTTATGTTCAGCATCGCAAATTGCGGAAAACAACCTTGAAATAGAGCCAAGAGAATCTATAGCAGGATAGTGGTTCTGTTCCGCCACTTTCCTTGATAAGAAAATGTGACCGTCAACAATACCTCTGACGATATCTACAATAGGGTCTGTAATATCATCGCCTTCCATTAAAACCGTATAAAGCGCTGTAATAGAGCCGAGTTCGGAATTTCCCGTACGTTCCAGCGCCCTTTGAAGCCAAGAAAATATACTGGGCGGATAACCTTTCATGGTAGGCGGTTCGCCCAAAGATAAGCCTACTTCGCGCCCTGCCATTGCACAACGGGTTACGGTGTCTGTCATTAAAAATACCTTTTTGCCTTGATCCCTAAAATACTCGCACACCGTTGTTGCTGCAAGCAAACACTTCATTCTGATTAACGGCGGCTGATCACCCGTTGCACATACAAGTACGGATTTTTTCATGCCTTCTTCTTTAAGGGCGTCAACAATAAATTCTTTAACTTCCCTGCCGCGTTCTCCGATTAGTGCAACAACATTAACATCAGCGTCAGAATTCCTTGCAATCATACCAAGAAGGGTTGATTTACCGACACCTGAACCTGCAAATAAACCCATACGCTGACCTGTGCCCATAGTCAAAAGACCGTCTATGACTCTAACTCCCGTTGACATTTGTTCTGTGATAATCGGCCTATGAAATGCGTCAGGTATAGTACCGTTGATATTCATATATTTTGCACCTGATATATCAAGAGGCTTTGAATCCATAGGTTCGCCTAACGGATTTATTAATCTGCCTAACAAAAAATCTCCGACCGGCAACAATATCGGCGCACCTGTTGTTTCAACCAAAGAACCTTGTCCTATGCCTTCTCCGTCATACAAAAGTAAAAGCTGGGCAACATCCCCCTTGAAAGCCTGAACTTCCGCGGCTTTTTTTTCACCCGTATAGGTTTGGATGTAACATAAATCCCCTACTTTTAATCCGGGAAGTTTAACTTCTACCGTTAAACCCAATAGCTTTGATACAACCCCTTTATACTTGTAAAGGTTTGTATTTTCAAGTATATTGTAGGACTTTTGTTTTAATGTTTGAATTTTATATTCCAGTTCTTCATTCATATTTCATTTTTAATGATTTTCTTTAAGAAAACATACTTCCTTGATTATCCCCATTTGGAATATCAAAATCTAAATCAGATAAATCAAATTCGGGCTCTACCTGTTGTTCTTGATTTTCCGTTTGCACATCTTGAATATTTTCCGCTTCTTGCATAGAAACATTTTCGGGAGTATAAGGTTCACCTAAAAGCAATTCAATGTTATGTTTGGCTTCTTTATGGTCAGGGTTTACATCTATTGCTTTTTTATAATATTTAATAGCGCGCTCAGTGTCGCCAATAAGTTCATAAGCAAGGGCCGTATTGTACAAAGTATCTGCATTATCGGGGATATATTTTAAAACTTCCAAAAACTGCTCAACACTTTGGGCATATTCTAATTCCTTTGTTAAAGAAATTGCATAAGCAATACGCGCCTTAATATTCATAGGGTCAATATTTATAGCGTCATGAAAAGCTGATTTTGCATTTTTAATCGAACCCATTTCGTCATACGCACATCCCAATCCAAAATAATATTTTGATTCTTCGGGCTTAATTGAAATTGCACGCTTAAAATGCGAAATAGCATCTTGAATACTTTTAATATAATAATTACATTTTCCAAGTTGATAATATATTTCATCATTTTCTTCATTATATTTCAGTGCTTCAAAGAATTTATCAAAAGCCTGATTATATTCGCCTTTTTGGAATAAATTCTGTGCCCATGCACAAATAATATTTGAAATATATTTAATTATTATTTCACCTTGTTCGGGCGGTAATTCATCAAGCAATTTATTATACAAATTAAGCCCTGTTTGAAATTCTCCGCACGCCGCATAGGCTTGTGCAAGCGTAAAAATGAAAGAAGTTTCTTTTGGCCTTTGAATAATTAAGTCTTTTAAAATGTCAATTGCTTCAGGTGCTTGATTGTTTTTTAACAGAGCATTACAAAGTTCGTTTTGATGATAAGAATAGTTTGAGCTTTCAGTATCTTCAAGCGAAATTAATTTTTTATATGCCTCAACAGCCTCCGGCCATTTTTCAAGCGTTACATACAATTGGGCAATTTTTTCAAGCATTTCAAAATCATCACCGACAATAGAAATGATTTTTTGATAAAATTTCAAGCAATCCTGCCAGTATCGGTTTTTGTATGCTAAATCAGCCAAAATCATAAGTATTTCAAGGTTTTCACTATCGCCCTTGTAAATATTTTCATACGCTTCAAATGCTTTAATATTATCGCCTACTTTTGTATAAAGCTCTGCTAATATATATTTAAGTTCTATTATTCTTGCTTCGTCAACTTCCGCATCTAAAATAAGGCTGTACATTTCAATAGATTTAGGAAAATTATTTGTTTCTTCATATAATTTTGCTAAAGTTTCTACCGCATTGAAATTTCCGCTGTCATAAGCATATATTTTTTCATATAAATCAATTGCACGGCTTTTGGGCCCATGCTCAGAATAATAAGGAGCTAAAAATTCCAGTGTTTCGCTATCTCTTGGCGAAATAGTCAAAATGGCTTCATAGTGCATAATCGCCATTTGTTCATTACCTGTTTCAATAAGAGATTTAGCCAATATTCTTCTTAGTTCAATGTTGCTGTAGTTGCTTGTTAATTTTCTTTGAGCATAGCGCTGCAATTCGGCATGGAGTCCTTGATCATACAATTTGTTGCAATGCTCAATAATATCTTCATGTACAACATCTTTCTCGGGCTCTTGTTTTTTTATTCCCTTAATTGAACTTGCCATGAAAAGGATATAAATCCATACCACTGTACAAGCAAATAATACTAATCCTACTATTAGAAGAATATTCATAATAAAATTATACTATTTACGCATGTTTTAGTAAATTAGTTTACATTTTTTAAACCATACGATATACTCTGAATTCGCTCGGACGCAATTCGTTAAAGGTTATTGAATTTGTTATTTCTTTTTCAAGAGGAATTTCAACAAATTGGCATTTGAATTGTTCGTCTAATTGAAAATCAAAATACGAAACTAATTTTTTACCTTGTTTAATTGCAACGGTATTATTTCTTGTAATTTCGCCTCTTACACTTCTTTTTTGGCAGTTGCCTTTTTCATCTTGAACATCTTTAATTTCTGTCGGTGCGAAATAATTTGCTGCAATCAAGTATGTATATTGCTGATTTTTAGTTTTTTCACTATCCGAAACAATCTCCCAGCAAACAAAACCGTTACTGTCTTGGTTATGTAATACTGCTCTGCCTTGATTTATCAGTTTATCATGCTGTATAAAATAATTAAGTGCATTGAATTTTTCCCAAAAATCCCAATCAAAATTTCTAACCATAGAAGTTTCTTTTGAAATTATACGCTCAATTCCTGTTTTAGTGAAACTTTCGTCACCGTCAATATATAGTGTAGGACGTTGTGCAAACTTTCCGCCCGGAATGAATTTCATTTTAAACCACTTAAACAAAGCTCCTTGAAAACCAAGTTGTCCGGGGTATTGATTAATATCGCGGAATTCTCCGTCTTGATTATTGTAGCCCTTCAATATTGATAAAGGATTTGCTTTAGAACCTTTTTGATTATACGTTGACAGCCTTATGTTATCATTTATGATTTGTTCCGGTGTTTTAATGCTTTGAGATACAATATCATCACCCCATAAAAGGTCAAATTTCATATCTTTATGATATTCCTTGAAATACCCATCCCACAACATATATTCCGCTAAAGTCGCAAAATAAGGAATTTTTGATTTTATATTAGCATTCATTTTTCCTAAAACGCGCGCAGGAATTCTGTAGCTTAACGGCTGACCTTTTTTATCCTGAGAAACTTCATCAACTATATGGTCAATATGGTCAATTCTGAAACCGTCAAAGTTAAATTTATCCCTTAAGTTTTCACAATAATTTATAAAATAATCAATAACTTCCTGATTATATTTATTTGTTTCAAAATGATAGAAATAATAAGGTGTTTGACAATCAAGATTTGCAAAATGCGTAACGTCTTCACCTTTATAATTATAATGTTTAAAGATAGGATATTTCTTACCTTTACTCATTTTATCAAAAACGGGAACGCCTGCAGAGCACCATGCTCCGCCGGGGTTTGTCCAAAGTCCTTCTTTTATAAGGGTTTGTGTGATTTCATCTTGGTTTTTTATATCTTCTTCACATTTTACGGGACTTTCATTAACTGCATTAATGATTTCGCGCGCTTTTTTAGAAAGTTCTTCCTGTTTTTGAGAAAAGCTCATTTTATAAGAAACAAGAATTTTATATTCTTTTAAATCTTCTTCCAATTCATCAATTATTTTCTGCTGGGTATTACCGTATTTTTTATAATTGCCTTTAAGGTTTTCAATATAGAGCTTTTGAGCTTCCAATACATCTTCATCTTTGTAAATTCTTTTTTGCATAAGTTGAACACAAAGCGCATTTAAGTAGCCTGTTATTGTTGATATTAATTCTTTAATATCCACCCAGCGTGCAATTTCAGGGCGCGAAAGAACAGATTTTGAAAAACGCGCCGTCTGCGGTAAAACATCATAAATTACAGGATGACCTGCAAGCTGGGCAAGCTCTATAAATAATTTTACCTGCGCCTGTGCATCAAGTCCTAAAAATTTCATTAAATTATCATCTTGCAATTTTTCTGAAATTTCCGAGGATTTAGGAAGATAAGCACAATCAAATTCACGCTGCATAAAAGGGATTAAATATAAGGTTGCAGGCATAATATCAAGCTCGGAATTACCGCAATCAAGTGTTATAAGGCATTTAACCCAATCAATAAAATGTCCGGGCCTGTCCTGAGCATTACCGTCACCCAGCGCGCTCAAAGAAAGAAGTTTTATATTATGTCCTTCACGCTTGAACCAGTTAGAATTTTTAACATTTTTTCTTGCAAGAGCCGAAGTATTTTTAAAATCAATAAATTTGGAATTAACGATAGTCTTTGCGTTTTCAAGTTTTTTAATTAAGCAAAAAATAGCTTCTGCAGAAGTTAATTCCTGCAAAACCTTGAATTGCGGATATGGAAGATAGCCGTATTTATTCATGGTATCCGTTAAATAGGATTCTCTTTGAGGAGTAATTTCATCAACTTTATAAATTTGAGAAATTTTAGCCAGCAAAACATCAAGCTCTTTTGGTTCAAAATTAGGCTTAGATTGATTTTTTCGTGTTAATAAATTCAGCATAATAAAATTAGTTAATCCCTTCTATCCTGTAAATTATAAAATTATTGTATCAAAAAACAGAATTTTAACTTCAATTATTAAAAACTATTGATACAAATTTTAATAATGGAGTTTATTGAACCCTGAAAAAGCGCTCGTTTGTGCCGTTTTGCCCTATTTTAACTTTAACCTGCTTTAAGCATTTAGGGCATTTACCCACATAATATGTGCCTTCTTTATTTTTATAAAGCCTGCCATATACATTACAGCATTCAAAAATAACCCCTAAAAAATTTATTTTATTCTTATTTTCCATAAAAATATATTACACTTGATTGATATTTTTTGCAAAATTCCAAAAAAAGTAGTAGAATGAGTTAAGTATTATTGTGAGGAACATTACCCATGGGTTTACACATGCAAGTTATTATTGCACTTTTATTAGGTATTAAAAGGAATGGACATATCTTTATAGGCTTAATCTTAGGGATTTTGCTCGGTATATTTCTGCCGGCCGAACACTATGGTCAGGTTTATAAAATACTTGATTTTATCGGCCAAGCATTCATAAGCATAATTCAAATGGTTGTGCTTCCGTTGGTTATAAGCGCCATTATAATCGGTATCTCAAACATTGGAGATTCTAAACAGCTTGCAAAATTCGGCGGGAAAATGCTTTTGTATTACGGTATTATTACAGTTATAGCTGTTTCAATCGCTGCGTTTATTGCGCTTGCGCTTCAACCGGGACTGGCCGCAAAAGGACTTGTAAATCCCGATGTTATACAAAGCGTACAAGGTTATGTTGCAGACGCCCTGCAATATCAAAAGGAAAATCTTGTACAAATTTTCCTTGATATAATTCCAAAAAATCCTTTTGCTTCACTATCTGAAGGCCACATGATACCTATTATAATATTTGTATCAATTTTTGCGGTTGCATTGTCACGCACAGGCGAAATTGCACGTCCTTTGGTATCTTTATTTGAAAGCATATTTGCCGCAACAATGAAAGTAACCGACTGGATTATGTATCTTGCAGCACCCGGTATTTTTGCTTTAACCGCCACATCTGTTTCGCAATTCGGCGTTAGCGTATTCCATGATATTTCAAAATATGCGCTGGCAATTGTTGTGGCATTAGCTATTCAATTCTTTGTTGTATATCCTTTAATGCTGAAACTATTTTCAAAAGTGCCCGTAGGCAAGTTGTATTCTGCAATTTCAGAAGCCATAATGGTTGCATTCGGTACAGCTTCATCTTCGGCAACATTACCATTGACTATTACATGCTGTGAAAAACGCGGAATATCAAACAAGGTATGTTCATTTGTACTGCCTTTAGGTGCAACTTTAAATATGGACGGTACCGCAATAATGCAGACAATTGCAGTTATATTTATTGCTCAAATGTACGGCATAAATTTAACACCATTATTAATAATTGAAATTGCATTTTTAGCAATTATTGCATCTTCAACTTCTGCAGGAATTCCGGGCGCAGGTATTATTACAATTGCCTTGATTTTAAACGGCATAGGCTTAACCCCCGAACAATTAGTTGTCGGTTTTTCATTATTATTTACTTTAGAAAGATTTACGGATATGCTGAGAACTATTTGTAATGTAACATCAGATACGGTTGTAGCAGCAATTATAGCGGATAACGAAAACGAATTAAACTATGAACTTTTGTGCGGTGAAAATTCTAAAGACAAGGCTTAGATGAAAATAAAAATATTGCTGGAAGGAAAGTTAAAGGAAAGTTTTTATCGAGAAGGTGCTTTTGAATATCAAAAACGTATGTCAGGACAGTTAGAACTTCTTGAAGTACCAAATATAGAAGAATATATAAAAAACAAAAAGCAATCTTTCATAGTAACGTTGGAAATCGAAGGAAAACAATTAAACAGCATTGAATTTGCAAATAAAATAAGAGAAATTGAAAATCTCGGCTTTTACAATGAACTCCTGTTTTTAATAGGCGGAGCAGACGGTTTATCAAGCAACGTACGGAATATGTCGAACTTTAAATTTTCAATGTCTAAATTAACTTTCTTACATCAAGAAGCGGTTTTGATATTAACGGAACAAATATACCGAGCACATAAAATATTAAACAACGAACAATATCATAGATAAGGAACTAAAATGAGGGCAGTCGATTTAATTCAAAAGAAAAAAGAAGGCAAGGAGCATACAAAAGAAGAAATTTATTTTCTTATTGAAAATTATATGCAGGGAAAAATAGAAGACTATCAGATGTCAGCTTGGCTTATGGCTGTATGTTTTAGGGGCTTATCCGACCTTGAAACCGCTTATTTAACAAAAAGTTTTATAGATTCCGGCGATATTTTAGATTTTTCTTCAATCTCAGACTGTATTGCAGATAAGCATTCCACAGGCGGTGTCGGCGATAAAGTAACTTTGGTATTAATCCCTATTTTAGCTTCCTTAGGTGTATATAGCGCCAAATTATCAGGCAGGGGACTTGGTTTTACAGGCGGTACGATTGATAAGTTAGAATCTATTCCAAATTTTAAAGTTGAATTAACAAATGAAGAATTTTATTCTCAAATAAGAGATGTAAAGGCTGCAATATCTTCTCAAAGTCCTAATTTGACTCCGGCAGACGGAAAAATTTATGCGCTTAGAGATGTAACCGCCACTGTTGATAATAAATCATTAATTGCAGCTTCTGTTGTATCTAAAAAAATTGCCTCAGGCGCAGATTCAATTGTGTTGGATGTAAAATACGGTTCCGGCGCATTCTTAAAAACGCCGAAAGAAGCCCAAGAACTTGCCCAGCTGATGATTAAAACAGGCAATTTGTTGAACAAAAAAATAGATGTAGTTATCTCATCAATGGAGCAACCTTTAGGCTACAACATAGGCAATTCTTTAGAAGTCATTGAATCTATTGAATTTTTAAAAGGTAATTGCGCACCGGATTTATATGAAATAACGCGCGAACTTGCAGCTAAAACACTTATCAATTGTTATATTACAACAAATAAAAAAATGGCATTTGAACTTGTTGATGAAGTAATTAAAAACCATAGCGCTCTTGAAAAATTCCAAGAAATTATTAAAGCACAGGGCGGAAACACCAATGTAATAAAAGATTATTCTTTATTTAACATAGGCAAAAATAAAATGGAAATAAAAGCCTTTAAAACCGGTTTTATTTCTAAATTAAAAGCCATTGATATTGCGCATTGCGCAAAATTATTAGGAGCAGGCAGAGATAAAAAATCCGATTCCATAGATTATGGTGCAGGAATAGTATTAAAAAAGAAAGTTGCCGACTTTACAAAACCAAACGAAACAATAATGGAACTGTACTATAATGATGTAGAACAATCCAAGCTGGATGAAGCTGTAAGGATTGCACAAAATTCATTCATACTAAGCGATTCTAAACCGGATAAATTAGAATTAATCTATAAAAACTAATTATTCTATATCTACAATTTCATATTCTACAAGTTTGCCGTTTTCATTCGGCTCATAGTGTTTTTGGTTTTCCATTCCATGGTTTATTGTGGCACTTGTTAGTTTTTTATCATCAAATTGATATAAAATATCAGCTTTCGTATATTCTTCCATATCATCTGAAATATACTCATAGTTTTTGGCATATAAAGTCATTTCACCGTTGACAAGCTCATATTCACAGTCTGTTTTAATGACTTGTTCCATATCATATTGCCCTGTTTCGCCGCTCGGATGAACAGAATTTTTAGCTATTGCAATCTTGTCATCATGGAAAACATAAGAAACTTCGCTTTTAGCCTGTTTTGGAGAAATTCTTTCAAGACCTTTGTCAATAGTGCAAACTTTTGCCGGAACTTCATTATAAAATGTATAAAAATTTGTTTTAGCACTGCCCTTTTGAAATTCTTCAATAGTTTGAGGAAGTTGTGTATCTTTATATAAAACCGTCTGTCTTGCTAAGCCGTTTTGGGTAAATTCATTAATATATTTTATAACAGATACATCGGAAGCATCGGGAATAAATTCAACCGTTCTGTCGTTTTGTATTAATGTTGCAAAATTATTTTCTCGTCCTTTGTTAAGAATAGACATAACATCATTATATTGATTAATTGCTTTAACAGAAGCTGAATTCGCCTCTTGCATTAAGGATTCGCTTTTTGAAAGCACCTTGCTTGCGTCATCATGAATTTTTAATTCCGGAAAAATTCTACCCTTGTACATCATAATTCCAAGCGTAACAGCGCTAAGCGCAAGCATTGCCGAACCAAAGGCGATACATTTTTTACCGAGGTTTTTCTTGGAATTAACCTCAACTGTTTTTGTTTGACTCTCGCTAACTACAGGTTGAGGTGCACCCGGTGTTTTATTTGCGGTAACTTTCGCATACAATAAAGGCGAAATGGTATTTTGTGTCATTAATTCTCCTAGAACAGTCTGTAAAATATATTATAATATTTTAAAAAATTATTACAATAAGATTGCTGAATTTATGAAGCCGCTCTTTCGTCAAAATAAATCAATCTTCCTTCTTTTTGAGTATCTGTACTTTCATTATTTTCTAATGTCAATTTATTTTTAGAATTAAGTTTATAAGTTTTTTCTTCCTTAGAGCCCGAATTAAGCGTTAAGGATGAAACTTTATCATCTTTAAAAAAGTATTCAAAACTTGATTTAGGTTCTTCATTAATACCAAGAGAACGGTTTTTTGTATAAGAATTCAATTTGCCGTAATCAAAGCTATAAATGCTTTTTGCACTTATAAGATTATTGCCTTCATATACGGCGTCTTTTTTTATTGACGCACATAAAGGCCAATGTCTTTTATATGAAATCGCTAAATCAATATGAGATGTTCCGCCTTCTAAATCTTCAAGGCCTTTTAAAAGTTCATAGCAAAAACCCTTTTCATCATAGTAATATATATTTTTTGAAGATGTGCCTTCAATGAATTCTTCTATTCTTACGGGTTTTTTGGTTCTTATATCAAAACTTGTTCTTCTTGAAAGCATTTGCAAAGGCGATTGCTGTTCGATTACTCTTGTTCTTGAATTTCTTAAAAGCGGATTTATTCTTTTGTCGTTTTGGATTATAAAATTAAAATCTTCATTTCTACCCGCTTTAATAGAAGCGCATGCTTCTTGATATATTTTTTGGGCATATTCTGCCGAAGTACGCGCTTCCTGCTCAATTGCGGAAGATTTTTTTAATATTTCGTTTCCTTTTGCTTTAATTTTTAACTCAGGAAACAGTTTTCCTTTGTAAATTAAACCGCCGGCCACTATTGCAGCCACTGCAGCAGCCGCTAAAACGGCAGATTCCGCCTTATGTTTTGAAATAAATCTTTTTGCTTTTTGAATTTTAGTTTCGCGAATTTGTGAAGGATGAATAATTTTTTTAGCTTGAAAACTTACATTTTGAGCAGCGATAATTGGCATATTGGGGTTTTTCCTTTGTAATCGTTAACATCTTAAAATAATATAGAACTACAAAACTGCTAAATTTAAAAAATTGCGCAGCAGCCAAATTTTCAGATATAATATATTTGAAAGGATTTTAAAATGATAAAAGATTTAGCTATTGAGGAAGTAAAAAAGGCAAAAGAGGTATTATCCCATATTGCACGCAAAACAAATTTAATTCATTCCGCATCTTTAAGTAAAGATAACAATATTTATTTAAAATCTGAGAATTTGCAATTAACAGGTTCTTTTAAATTGCGCGGAGCATATTATAAAATATCAAAATTAACCGCAGAACAAAAGAAAAAAGGCGTAATCGCCTGTTCTGCAGGAAACCATGCGCAGGGTGTAGCACTTGCCGCACGCGAAAATAATATTAAAGCAACAATTTTTATACCCGCAACAGCTCCAATATCAAAGGTTGAAGCCACAAAAAGCTACGGAGCGGATGTTAAACTTATAGATGGTGTTTATGATGATGCCTATCGCGAAGCTGTTAAATTTCAAGAAGAAACAGGCGGAATTTTTGTTCATCCGTTTAACGATATTGATGTAATTGCAGGGCAAGGCACAATTGCACTTGAAATCATGGAACAATTGGATAAAGCAGATGCAATCGTTGTTCCGATAGGCGGCGGAGGGCTAATTTCCGGTATTGCCGCTACCATAAAACATATAAATCCGGATTGCAAGGTTTACGGAGTTCAAGCACAAAAAGCAAGCTCAATGTATCGTTCAATAGAAGAAAATAAAAGAATAGAATTATCATCTGTTAATACTTTTGCAGACGGTACTGCCGTTAAATTGCCCGGAGAATTAACTTTTGAATATTGCCAAAAATATGTAGATAGCATTGTAACGGTATCGGAAGATGAAATTGCAGCCGCACTTTTAACTTTAATGGAAAAAGAAAAAATAGTATCGGAAGGCTCGGGCGCACTGCCGGTTGCAGCTGTTATGTTTAATAAAATCCCCTTGAAGGGTAAAAATATAGTATGTGTCGTTTCAGGCGGAAATATTGATGTTAATATATTATCGCGTGTTATAAACCGCGCATTATTAAAAACAGGAAGAATTTCCAACCTGACAATTGAGCTATTGGATAAACCCGGACAATTAAGAGATGTCAGCACAATTATTGCTAACTTAGGAGCTAATGTTATCCGCGTAAGACATAATCAGGGCGGAGAAGGTACTGATATTAATGATTGTTACTTAAAATTAACTATGGAAACAAGAGATTTTGAGCACTTTTATGCAATAAAAAATGCTCTTGTGGAGCATGGATATAATATACTTTCAACAGTACAATAAAAGAGGTGAAAACTCTCACCTCTTTTATATAATACAAATATGATTGATTATTTTTGCGGATATACAGTGATATTATTATCTTGCAAAAACTTCATAATTGCGTCATCTCCCTGTGAAATAACATCAAGCGGAACGCCTGCTTCAAACAACTGTTGTTCTTGAGGATTTAATCCGTACGGATTTTGTTCCCCTTCAAAACCGTCATTATTTGTTGAATTACCGCCTGTAATGAAGTTTAATGCTGCGCCGCCTACTCCCTTAAAGAAATCCAATACAGGATGTTCGCTTGTTGCGCCTGAAGTATCTTTTTCGCTATATCCTGTGACATTGTTGTCTTCGATAAATTTCATTATCGCATCATCACCTTCCAAGATAACTTCTATCGGAATACCGCATTCAAGCAATTCTTGTTCTTCGGGTGCTATTCCGTATGGATTTGCATTATTTTGCAAAGTTGTCGGTTGGCTTAGACCGGAAAAAAGACTTGCATCAGCTTCGGGTGCTTTTGGGTCGCCGTATTTAGACTTTAACTCTGCTTTTGCTTCTTCCAAGGTAATGCCGTTTTGATTTGCGTATTGTTGCGCATAAGCATTCGGGTCCATTTGAGGGCCTTGCGGATAAGCTGTAGTTGTAGTTGTTGTAGATGTAGCACCAATCATTTTGTTTAACTCCTTCTTGAATCTTACATTTTAATAAACGTATTTTATTTTATTAAAATAATAGTCCTCAAGAACCAATTTTTTATTTTAGTCAAACAATTTATTTTTTAGTGCAAAAATTGCAGCCTGGGTTCTGTCTTTAACTGATAATTTTTCTATTATACTTGCAACATGGTTTTTAACCGTATTTCTTGAAATAAATAGCTTTTGCGCAATTTCATCATTGGATAAACCGTCTGCAATCTCCCTTAAAACATCTTTTTCACGCTCTGAAATATCAAAGTCTTCGGGCGTATAGCGTTCTTCCTTTTGCGGCTGTTGAAGATGTCCTAAGACATCAAAAATAAAACGTGCAATCTGACTATCAACCCACATTCCGCCTTCGTATATAATATTAATAACTTTTATTAGTTCATCAATTTTAATATTCTTAACACAATAGCCATTTGCTCCGGAATTAAAGGCATTTAAAACATTAATTCTATCTTTAAAATTTGTCAGCATAATAATTTTTGTTTTGGAAGTAATTTTTTTAATTTCTTCAACAGCTTCTATGCCTGTCATCACAGGCATATCTATATCCATTAATATAATATCGGGTTTTGTTGTTTTAGTGAATTCTACCGCTTGTGCACCATTTTCAAATGCACCTAAAAAATTAAATGTATCGACTTTTTTAATTTGATAAGCCAGAGTCTGCCTTGTTAGAGGGTGATCTTCAGCTATTATAATATCTATTTTTGCCATTATTTTCTTTTACACTTTTTCTTGGTAGTACAATTGTAAATTTTGTATATGAATTTTCAACGCTTTCAACATTGATTTTTCCTTGATTTTTGGTAACCAAATCTCTGACAACAGAAAGCCCTATACCCGAAATCAATTTGTTTTCTTTGTTGCCCCTTACAATATGTTTTGAAAAAACGGTTTTAATCTGCGTATCGCTCATCCCTTTACCGTTATCCCTAATCATTATTGTATCGCTTGCGGAATTTTTAATTGCTTTAATAGAAATCGTCTTATCGTTTCCTATATTTTCAAGCGCATTATATACAAGATTCATTATAATTCTGTGCAAGGAAGTATAATCAGACCAAATGATAAAATTATCGTCAACTTCTTTTTTAATCGTAATATTTTTTTCTCTTATTATCGGGCCGAGTGCGGATGTAATATTATCAATGAGTTTAGAAAGTTTGAATTCGATTTTATCAATTTTAATTTCTTTTTGGCTGAAAACATCAATAATGTTATTAATTAATTTTAAGTATGCGTCATTATTTTCAACCATGCCCTTAACTAATTCATTATCTTTCATTTCTTCTTCAAGAATTTCCATGGCGCGCTCCTGCGCTGCGATTGGTGCTCTTAAATCATGGACAAGATTTCTTATAAATTCATCCTGAAGTTTATCTTTTTCTTTTAAACCTGTTATCATATCATTTAAAGCATTAAAGGTTTCCTGTACGGTATAATCTTCACTTACGGCTTCAAAAGTTACATCTAAATTGCCCCTTCTTATTCTTTGAACATTTGTTTCTATATTTATTAAAGGACTGACATAGTTTTTATCAATGTAGCGCAAAATAATATAAGTGAAAGTTGAACTTACAAGTACAATTGCGATTAACGGAATGCTCAAAGGTGGGCCTTTTTTATCGGGCGGGGGCATTGGCATATCCATGCCCATTTGAGGCCGTTGTTGAAACATTGCTTCGTGTTCTTTTTCGCTTAATACCTTATTTACGCTAACAAGAGTAAAAAACATTATTGAAATTAATACGACAAAAATTGTTAAATATTTTATAATAAATTTATTCATACCTACATTATATAAAAATTACCGTTGATGTAAAATATTTAATGATAAAAAAGGAGAAGTCAATGAAAATTATTTACACAAAATCAGCACCCGAACCCGTAGGCCCGTATTCACAGGCAATTATGCACAACGATACCTTATATTGCTCCGGTCAAATCGGAATTAATCCCGAAAAAGGTAATCTGGAAGAAGGTATAGAGGCCCAAGCATTACAAGTTATGAAAAACATTAAAGCTGTTTTATCAAAAGCAGGGCTTGATTTTAATAATGTTATTAAGACAACTTGTTTTTTGGATGATATGAAAGATTTTGCTATTTTTAATGAAATTTATTCAAAATATTTTATATCAAGTCCCGCGCGCTCTTGCGTTCAGGCAAAACTGCCAAAAGGCGCACTTGTTGAAGTAGAAGTTACGGCTGTAAAATAATTATTTAATCAAAGACTGTACTTCTTTGAATTTGGGGTGTTTTGAGCTTTTTAAGAAATCAAACAAAGCCATTTCAAGGGTAATAATTCTTGCACCTTCATGTTCTATGGTATGGAGTGCGGTTTTGTGGTTAGATTTTGAACGCGAAGCACAGCAGTCTTTTACGACATAAACATTAATTCCTTGCTGTAATAAATCAAGCGCTGTTTGATATACGCAAATATGCGTTTCAATGCCGGATATAACAACATTTTCAGTTTTTATTTCAGGGAAATTTTCCGTCTTTATTGCTGAAAATGTTGTTTTTTCGACTGTTTCAAAATCTGCTATTTCTTTTATTTCATCAACAGTACAACCAAGCCCTTTTGGATATTGCTCCGTAACTATGGTTTTTATATTTAAAATATTTGCTGTTTTTAACAATTTTATATTATTTGATTTAATTTCATCACCATTTTCAATCATTTTGACAAGTTTATCTTGAATATCTATGCAAATAATTGTCGTATTTTCAATATCTAACATAAAGCAGTTCCTTGTTAAAATATTATATGACGTATAAATATTTTTATCAATAAATAGTTGTATTTTAAAAATAACCTTCAAAATGGTATAATCTTGTAAAGTTATATCTATCGGAGTTTTTATGAAAAAAATACCATTTTATTTTTTACTGGCGATTACACTAAATTTATGCGCTTTTGCAGATATTTACAGTGATTATTTTAACGCACTAAACCAAAACGATACAGCTAAAGTACAAGAAATTATTGATAATAATAAGAATTTTATATCTGAAAAATTTCAGGAATCTAAAGAAAATGAAAAAAATGAAGAAATGTACGAAACGGCGCTTCATTTTGCGGTAGAAAGAAGAAGTATTCCGATTACAAAATTGCTTTTAGAAAATAAGGCCGACCCAAATATCAGAAATGGGCTTAATATGGTACCTTTAAGGCATTTACTTGTAGGGCCGGATGAAAACAGGATTGAAATTGCAAAATTACTTTTAGAAAATAAAGCCGACCCAAATGCTTATGATGACGGATTTTATTTAATCAATTTGGCTGCAACGTGTGATAGTGCTGAGTTTTTTCAATTACTTATAGATTATGGCGCTGATATAAATCAAAAATCAAAATACGGAACAACACCGATAGATGACGCGGAAGCCGAAGGAAATTACCCGCTTATTAATTTCATTGCAGGCAAAACCAATCTTTCCGCTAAAACCTTAGATAAGGCAAATAAGCTCGATTTTTCAACATATACATATTATGCAAAAAGCTCGGGTTTCGGTGATACGGAATTTAGAAATGCTATAAGTTATAATAATGATGAAGAAGTAAATAAACTCCTAAAAACAGTCAATCTTGATGAAGAAATAGAAAAATGCAGGGAAAATTTGTTTATTCTTGCTGCTTCAAAGGGTTACAAGAATGTAGTTGACGCGTTGTTAGAACATGGCGTTGATATTAATACAAAAAATTCAGACGGTTTTAGCGCATTATTTATTGTTAGTGCAATGAATAACAAAGAAATGGTAAAATATTTAATATCAAAAGGTGCAGATATAAATCAAAATGCGGACAACGGACTCGAATTAAAAGATGCCATTCAAGCAGGTATTGACGGCTTCTATAGAATAGGAAATAAATACGACAGCACAATAGCTGATTTAATTAAATAAATATAAAATCGCCTAAATGTGGACAATCAGGCGATTATTGCATGTTTAACGAAATAAAATTTACGGCCCCGCCATTTCCTTCAAGAAAATTGTAGCCTTAGCTAAAATTGTTTCTCTAAGGGCAACAGGGTCATTAATTGTAAAATCAATTTTGCTCATAACCTTGGGGTCTAATAATGGGGTAGGCATGTTATTTTGTACTAATCTATCCGCACAATACACAATACCGCAAACAGAAGGCAATGAACTGTGCACAGGGTCATGATGATATCTGATACAGTTTGTTAAAATGACCGGTAATTGCCATTTTTTAGATACCAATGCACCTAATACACAATGGTTTGTGCCAAACTGGGCATCTTCAACTTCTACCAAATCAATATTTCCCTGACTTGCAAGGTATCTTACTTTTGAATATTTCAAAGGATTTTTTACATTAAGAAGCATTTTACCTATGTCATGTAAAAAGCCGATTACAAACGCGTCATCAGGATTAATTACCTTATATTCTTTTGCAAGTAATTCTGCCGCAACCGCACATTTTATTGAATGTTCCCATAACTCGCGACTTCCCTGCGCTGTCATCATTTGTTTTAAAGCAAGGCTCATGATAATATTTTTGGCCTTCATCATACCTAAAACAACTAATGCTTTGTTAATAGATGTAATTTGCTGTCTGAAACCGTAAAAAGCAGAGTTTACAAGACTTAAGGCTTTTGTTGCAATAGCTTGATCAACTTGCATAATTTTTGCCAATTCCGCAATACCTGTTGAAGGATTTTTAATAACGCTCAATGCTTTAACCATGACATTAGGCATTGGCGGAATGTCTTTAAATTCTGCAACCAGTTGTTGCGGGTCGAGTTTATTTGGGTTGTTATTCATCATATTGATATTATACCTGTAAGTGTTTTTTAATACTCAAGAAGCTGCCGATTGAACCGAACGCTACACCCAGTGTTAATACACTAAATAATACGGTAAATTGTGCCAACGGGTCAATCGAAATCATGAAAAATTCGTGCATTTTGATGATATAACCCTGGACAATATCAATTGGAATTATTGCAATTAATGCACCGAGAAACCCGTATATTGCGCCTTGCAACACCAAAGGAGTTTTAATATACCAATTCGATACGCCCATCAAACGCATGATTTCAATTTCTTCTTTGCGCGATTGTATAACTAATTCTATTGTATTATTTATTATAGCAATTGTCAAAATACATACTATAATTACAAATACCAAAGTAGCTGTATTAATTATCGCATTAATCATCTCAAATTTTTGGACTAAATCTTTTGCATAGCTTGTATCATCTATCCCTTCAACCCTTTTTAAGGCCGACATTACATAAGCCATATTTTTTGTATCGTCTAATTTTACATGCAATGTATTAGGCAGGGGGTTTGAAATATCGGGTACATCTATTTCTTTTTTCAATTCCTGCCAAGAATTTTCCTTTGAAATATATGTAACTTTTGTAACATGTTCAATTTTTCTTACTTCATCTATTGTTGTATTTGAATCTGCACTGGGGGATAAATATGCACTTATTTCAAGCACAGAACCCATTGAACTTGCAAACGAGTTAACGGCAAGCGTAACCCTAAAAATAGATCCGAATATTGTAAGTATAGCGGCAATTGTAGTTATAATTGCAATATTGACCAAGCCGGTTTGCGCTATACCTTTTACGGTTTCTATTGCAATTCTGTATGAAATTCTAAGCTCCGACATCCAATCCTTTGGAATACGGCTTTTTATTTTTTGTTTAAGATTTTGATTTTTTGCTTTTTTTGGCATTTTTATTCGTATGTTCCTGCTTGAATATCTCTTATAATTTGACCGTGATCAAGTGTTATTACTCTCTTTCTAAAATAGTTTACCATTGCCTGATCATGAGTTGATACTAAAATTGTAATTCCTCTTTGATTAACCTGTTCAAGTATCTGCATAACTTCAAGAGAGTTTTTAGGGTCCAGGTTTCCGGTAGGTTCATCTGCAATAAGTAATGGCGGGCCGTTAACTATTGCGCGTGCAATAGAAACCCTTTGCTGTTCTCCGCCTGATAATTCAGATGGTTTTGATTTATATTTATCTTCTAAACCTACAACCTTAAGCGCACCCATTACGCGTGATTCAATTTCGCGTGATGAAATACCCATGGTTCTTATTACATAAGCTATATTATCATACACAGTATGATTTTGAAGCAATTTATAATCCTGAAAAACTATGCCCATACATCTTCTTAAGGAAGGGATTTTATTTGGTGCAAGATTTCCTATATCAATACCTGCAACATAAACATTTCCTCGCGTAGGACGTTCTTCAAGATATAGCATTTTCATTAATGTAGATTTGCCGGCACCCGATGAACCTACAAGGAAAACAAACTCCCCGGGGGCAATGTGCAAATTTACACCTTTGAGCGCATATTTATTTTTATATTGTTTAACTAAATCTCTTACTACTATCATTTTACATCCATAAATTTAATTATTTTTTCATAGATTTTTTTATCGGTCAAGCCGTAAAATTCCATTAATTGTCTTTGTTCGCCTGATTGCCCAAAAGTATCTTTTGTTCCTATTCTATATACCTTTGAAGGACAATATATGCTTAATTCTTCGCAAACTGCACTGCCTAAGCCCCCTATCACACTATGGTTTTCTACAACCACAACGCGTTTTGTTTTTTGCGCACTGGCAATTAATGCAGCAGAATGAAAAGGCTTAACAACAGGGTAGTGAATTACATCTGTTTCTATACCTACTTCTTGGAGTTTTTTAGATGCTTCTAAAACTTCGGCTAATGTTTCACCATTTGAAACTATTGTTATATCTTTACCGTCTTTTAATTTTACGCCTGATGTCGGGTTGAATTTATATTTTTCAGGGTCAAAAAGATTTTTTAAATTGGTTCTCGGTATTCTTATATACATCGGCCCTTTTGTTTTTGCCGCATATTCAATTATTTGGTTTACTTCCGTACAATCAGCAGGAACAATAACTTTCATTTCGGGAATTGCTCTCATGTACGCAATATCTTCTAATGCCTGATGAGAAGCACCGTCTTCACCGACAGTTATGCCGCCATGGGTTGCCACAATTTTTACATCTAATTTTGAATAGCAGACAGTATTTCTGATTTGATCCAAACATCTTGCAGTTGCAAACATTGCAAACGTGCTTGCAAAAACCGTTTTACCGCCAAAAGCAAGACCGGCTGCAGTACATATCATATCTTGTTCCGCTATTCCGCAGTTAAAAAACCTGTCGGGATAAACACGCGCAAACTTGGCAGTTTGTGTTGAACATGATAAATCAGCGTCAAGCACAACAATATTATGATTTTTTGCGCCAAGCTCAACTAATGTTTCACCGTAAGTATTTCTTGGAGATTTTTTTTCTTCACTATTTATCAGCATTTAATTCCTCCAGAGCATCTTTAAGTTCATTATCTTTTGGCGCTTTACCATGCCATGATACATTATTTTCCATAAAACTTACGCCTTTACCTTTTATGGTATTTGCAATAATTGCGCATAATTTATCGGATTTTTTTGCATTCAGCAATGCTTTTTCTATTTCTTCATAATTATGTCCGTCAATTGTTGAAACTTCAAACCCAAAGGCTTTCAATTTTTCATCAAGCGGCTCTAAAGACTTAACATCATCTGTTGAACCGTCTATTTGTAATTTATTTTTATCCACTATAACAACAAGGTTATTCAGCTTTTGGTGATTTGCGTTCATCAAACCTTCCCAAACGCTACCTTCTTGCATTTCGCCGTCACCAAGCAATACAAATACTTTTGATTTTATTTTATCAAGGCGCATAGCTAACGCAAGACCTATCCCGATAGATAACCCCTGTCCTAAAGAACCGGTCGATACTTCGATTCCCGGAAGATTAACACGAGATGACGGGTGTCCTTGTAATTTTGAACCCAGCATTCTAAAACCCATTAAAAGGTCTTTTGAAAAATATCCGCAATTAGCTAACGTAGCATATAGCGCAGGGCTTGCATGACCTTTTGATAAGATGAATCTGTCCCTTTGTTTAAAATTGGGTGATTTATCCCATTCTATCGGTACATTCAGAACTTTTTTGTATAAAACCGTTAAAATATCAACACAAGATAATGACCCGCCGGGGTGGCCGGATTTAGCATTGTGTATCATTTTCAGGATATCTTGCCTGATTAAATTGGTGAGATGCTTCAATTTTTAATCCTTTTCACTATAGTTTCTATTATACACTTTATTAGGAATATTGGCAAAGTCGGAAATATTCTTTTAAATCTTTCAGGCTGACAGACTGTTCTATACAGCCATTCAAGCCCGAGTTTTCTGTATATTAAAGGTGCTTCTTTAACAAAACCCGAATACACATCAAAACTTCCGCCCACACCAATCATTACGCTTGCATTTAATGCTTTTTTTAGTTTTAAAATAAATTCTTCCTGACGCGGAGAACCAAGCCCTACAAGTAATATTCTGGGATTTGCTTCTTTGATTTTTAAAATCACTTCTTCATCATTTTTGAAATAACCGTTTTGTTTAAAAACAATGTTTAAATCAGGATATTCTTTCAAAAAATTATCGCATGCTTTATTTATTACTTCTTCTTTTGCACCCATAAAGGCTATAGGAAGTTTTTTTTCATTAGCATAAGCCGTTAATTTTCTTGCAAAATCAACCCCCCTTACATTAACGCAGGGAATGCCTCTTAATTTAAGGGCAATTTTTATTCCTATACCGTCAATTATATTAAGTTCCGAACTGTTTATAATTTCTAAAAATTCGCTGTTTTTTTGCGCATTCATAATCATTTCAGGATTAATTGTAATGATATGAAAATTTTTTCCCTCTAAAATTGCTTCGTCAACCTGATTTATGGCATTTTCAGAATCAACTAAATCAATAGGACAGTTCAATAAGGTCGTTTTTCTACTCATAAAAATATACTAACATAAACATTAAAAATAGATAAAGATAATTGACTAGCATGTACTATTTTATTAAAATTTACTTGTATATAAAGGAAGGTATCAATGAAAAAGTGTGTTGCCGTAGTAGGCTGTGGTTTATGGGGCAGAAATATTGTCAGGAATTTTTACAATTTAAATGCGCTTCATAGCGTTTGCGATTTAGATAGTGAAAACCTTAAAATGATAAATGAGTTGTATAGCGATGTCAAAACAACAAACAACTTTGATGAGGTTTTAAAAAACCCTGAAATCAAGGCTCTATGTATAGTTACGCCAAGCCACACGCATTTTGGTCTTGTCAAAAAAGCACTTTTAAGTCATAAGCATGTTTATGTTGAAAAACCTATTTCAACTTCATCTAAAGAAGCATTAGAATTAAAAGAACTTGCTTCTAAAATGGATGTTAAACTGCTTGTCGGACATCTTCTTTTGTATCATCCCGCTGTAAATAGGCTCAAAATGCTTATTGCACAAGGTGTTTTAGGTGATATAAAATATGTTCAATCCGACAGGTTAAATATAAATTATTTTAAAAATGACAGAAGCGTTATGTGGGATTTAGCACCCCATGATGTTTCAATGATAGCACATATTACAGGCTGCTCACCCGTTAAAGTTTTGAGTGCAACGGGTGCTTCAAGTGAATTTGAAAATATTTGCGACATTACTCATTTAACAATAGAATTTGAAAAAGGTATAATCGGCCATGTTTCAGACAGCTGGATACATCCTCAAAAACGTGTTGTGCTTTTGGTTAGAGGAACAAAAGCAACCGCAATTTTAGATGATACGCTTACAGAAGGCAAGTTAAAGGTCTATGACAACAAAAAAGGCTCTCAAAACGATATAGAAGTGTTTGATTATCTTGAAATTGAACCTTTAAAATTAGAATGCCAACATTTTCTAAATTGCATAGAAAACGATAAAACTCCGCGCTCAGACGGCGAAAACGGCTATATGATTGTAAATATTTTAGAGAGCGCCGAAAATATGATGCTGGGGAATAAAAAACAAATGCTTGATAAACATGAATTCAAATTATCACGCTCTAAGTAAGCTGTTTTAATCAGTATTACCACACGGTTTAAAAGCCCTAAGGGCCTTATTTGATGAATTTGTTGATTTCATTAATAATTTATCAAATAACTTTGCACTTTGTTCAGATGCATTATCCGGAATTATGTAAGGAAATGCACAAGATATCCTTAAGGCGCCATAAGCTATACTCATATTATAAGCCAGCATATCTAAATCATCTCTTGTCAGTAAACTCGTTTTAGAACACTCATCATGAAGCGTTTTGGCCTTTTTTAAATATATAAAATCGGGATTATTAAAATCTTTTAAAAATTCTATAGAATTATCTGTCATCAATAACAATGCCCAATGAATTCTGCAATTATGTGTATTTGCAAGATTTTTCAATTTGCCTGTTTGTACAAATGCACTCTGCCCCGTTGCGGAAATATCGTCCAAAATTATAACTTCACTATCTTCAAACCTTTTTGTAGTTTCGTATCCTGCATAAAAATCTGCCAAAACAACATCCTTTGGCGGAATTTGGTTTAATTTTGCATAAATACTTGCAATATAACCATAACTTTTATTTGAATTAGGAACGCAGTATTTATGATTTTTGCCATATTTAGAACATAAAATTCTGTAAAGTTTGATGAGATTTTGAGAATAAGAATTGTTTGAATAAACTATTGAATTTTCATCTAAATATTTACAATAAAAAATTGCAGGATTACTGTCATGGGCAGTTTCTGTATAGTCATTTATATTTTTTCTGACATCTGATTCATTAAGCTCAGGCAGCTTAAGGTTTGAATATATGTCATCTTGGGTTATTTTAGCGAATTTTGTTTTAGCCTTTAATTTAACAACAGGAATATCAAGCCCCGTTATATCGTTAAGGCGTTTTGAAAAATCCGAATATAAAATATCGTCAAGTTTTTCGCCCCGTTGAACTTTTTTTATAACATCAAAAGCAATACTTTCCAAAAAACCGCTTCCAAGTAAGAAATTAGCACTTCTATATTTTCCGTCGGCACATTTAACATCCCAACCTGATAAATTTATAACATGTGTTCTATCATGCTTAATATCGTTAATAAATTTATCATACATGATATCATCATTATCTTTTGCAGTTTTCAGGGTTTGCAAAAAATAATCATCTAAAATTACAACCGAATTAAAGTCTTGTTTTCCTTCTTTAAACATCTTTTTATTTTTCGATAAATAATTAAGCGCACAATTTAGGGAAAAATCTTCCCAGTCATAATATTCATTTGGTGCTACACCAAAATTTTGCGTATTATATTTTTTACAAATTTCAGAGAAATAATCTACTGCACTATAATTTGACAAAGCTGTTAATTCGTATAATACCCTATGAACAGTTTCTTCATCTGCGCCTGTTTGGGCTTTTAGGCGCAAAATCATTAATTCCACATCTTTTTTACTTGGTGTTAAAAGCTGAGAATTTATTTTATCGCTAAATAATTCGCAAAAATCATCTTGATTTGAATAATCACAATTTAAGACAGAACAGGTTGAAATCTTTGAAGAAACGGGAGAATATCTGTAAGGCGGAATGCCCAAAAAAGACATTTGAAAATTATCCTTAAGGATTTTATTTTCAATCGGCTGAATATGATTTTTTTTAAAATTTATACTGCTAATTTTAGGGCAGTAAATACTAACGGGCGAAATTCTCATATCCATTAAAAATGCGTAAATAAAAAAGTTTGCAAAACCTAGTCTATAAGTAAATAATCAAGATATTAAAATACCTTGATTATTTAAAAGTTAAAATATTTTAGCTATTTCGCATTTGGCGCAAGTATCATTACAACATTTCTGCCTTCAACCTGCGGTTTTTTCTCGATAATAACAGAGTTTTCTTCAAACTCAGCCTGAAACTTATTAATCAATTCAATAGCCAAATGAGAATGCTGCATTTCGCGCCCTCTCAGCATAACTACTACTTTTACTTTGTTACCTTGAGATAAGAATTTTTTAGCCGCTTTTAATCGAACATCATAATCGTGCGTGTCGATTTTGTAGCGCATTTTTACTTCTTTAATATCAATAATGCGTTGTTTTTTCTTAGCTTCTTTTGCACGTTTTTCAGTTTCATATTTATACTTACCCCAGTTTAAAATCTTTGCAACAGGGGGAGCTTGATTTGGGGAAACAACAACTAAATCTAAATCTCTTTCCTGCGCCATTTGAAGCGCTTTAACGGTTGGAACCGTACCGTGGTTAACACCTTCGTTGTCAATTAAACGAACTTCTTTTGCTCTAATCTTTTCATTTAAAAGCTCATTTTGAGCTTTACCTTCATTTTTACTAATTTTTTTATCTCCTAGTTAATCTATACTTCTATTTATACCGTACTATTTCTTTTTTGTAAAGCTATATTTGATTGTAGTCCACTATTAAGTCGATAGCTTTTATATTTAAAGTGTTTTGAGATTTTGATTTTTTTATATAATTATTTGTAACAGGCTTATTTAGTTCTAAGCCAAGCCACATAGCCTTTATATCCGCAATTTTTTGCGCTTTTTCATCTTTTATTTCTTTATCAATTTTGCCGAATTCATTGCTGTTTTGGGGTTTATATTTAACATAAATATAACTGTCCTCAACATTTAGTTTTTTAATTGAACTTATGAATTCTTTTTTAGAAATATAGTAATTTTTGTACGAAGAATAAAAATCGCTGTTATGAGGGATTTGTTCAATTGTTACAAAAAGCACTGCCAAAATAAGAACAATTTTATTATCTGTATTATTCACAAATAACGCTATACCCAATGAAACTATAACAAGAGCCATAAATGAAATACAATAAACGCTATCAATACTTTCTATTCCAAAAGAAAAATAATAAAATATATTCCAAAAATAAATTGCACTTTGCCCTGAAGATATAAGCAAAATAAAAAACAAGGTTAATAAAGATACTCCTTTAATTTTCGTGGTTTTAAAAAGTGCAAAAATTGCAATTATTGTTGTAATTATTCCAAAAGACATTGAAGAAAACTGTGCTTTATATGATATAAAATCAAAATTAAATTTAATTAAATTATCTAAAACACTTAAAGAACGAAACCAAATTGAATAATTTGCAATATTGCCTAAAATTGTACTCAAAGGGGTAAAATATTCTATGCAGGAAAATTGATACATCATCGGAAATAACGATAAAAAAATTATCAGCGCATAAAATAAAATGTATTTATAAAAATCCTTTAAAAAAACAATTACTATGTCGCGAGAATTTTTTGGAAGCAGTGAAAAAATTGTTGCAAAAAACAAACAAAATACAGTGAAAAAGCCTATTTGAAAAGATGTATAAAATTGTAAAATTAAAAACAAACTAAACAAAAGAAAGTAAAAATGATTAACAATACTTTTATTTTCTTTTTTAATTTTAAATAAAAATATTACGGATATTATTGATAAAAACTGTGTGAAACTTCCGAAATTATCAAAATTGAAATATCTTAAAACGCAAAATGCAAAAATAAAAGCACCCAAAGAACTTGCTAAGGATTTTATTTTCAAACATTTTAAAAGATAATAAAAAGAAACATAATTTAAAACAGATACAAATACAAATAAAATCCGAAAAGCATTTAGCGGGTCTTTAATAAACATTCTTAAAAACCAATAAAAAGGTAAAACTCCGATAAAACTATCAAATTGCGCTATAGAATGCGCGTCATAATAATTAAAAGGAGCAGACCAAAAAGAACTATGCACACCTTTCAACCAAAGAAAGGAATGCTCTAAAACATAATTGCAATATAGGTTATCATACCCGCCAAACAAAAGGTCAAAATTATTAATCAGGGCTTTATGAAAAAAAAGCAAAAGCCCTAACAATAAAAATATAATAAAATATTTAATTCTATTCAAAAAGTTTATAAATTTCATTTGGTTTAAAAATACCGTATTCCGTAATTATGCCCTTAATTAATTCGTTTGGTGTTACATCAAAACCGGGATTTATTGTTTTAACTTTATCGGTACAAATAGGTTTATCGTTTATAATTGTAACTTCTTCTTTATTTCTTAGCTCAATAACAATTTCTTCCCCTGTTTTTATATTAGGGTCAATTGTAGATTTAGGAGCTGCAATATAAAACGGAATATTATGATATTTTGCAGCTATTGCAACCATGTATGTGCCTATTTTATTAGCGCTTTCACCATTTAGTGCAATTCTGTCAGCACCTGTAATTACAACATCAATCATGCCTTTTTTCATAAAGTATGCGCCCATGCCGTCTGTTATTAATGTTGTATCAATATTATCGCGTGTAAGCTCATAAGTAGTTAACCTTGCACCCTGCTGACGCGGGCGGGTTTCATCTGCAAAAACTTTAATTGTTTTATCTTTTTCAAATGCACTCCTTACAACCCCCAAGGCAGTACCGTATCCGACAGTAGCCAGCGCACCCGCATTACAATGCGTAAGAATTGTTGCACCTTTCGGCACGATTTCAGCGCCGTAATCGCCAATTTTTTTATTTATTTCTATGTCTTCATTTTCAAGTTTTATTGCATTTTGAATTAAAAGTTTTATAATCTCAAGGTTAGATTTTTCTTTATTTTTATATATAACATCCATTTGTTTTTCAATCGCCCACTTCAAATTAACAGCCGTAGGCCTTGAAGAATTAATATAATCAGCAAGTTTTTTGACATCTTCTATAAAATTACCGCTATTTTTATTTTCAATTGCCGCCAATGCAACTCCGTGCGCTCCCGCAATTCCTATAGCCGGTGCACCGCGCACAATCATTGTTTTGATTGCATTATACATATCTTTTGAATTGTTTACTTTTATTTTTTTGTATTCATAAGGTATTAAGGTTTGATCAATCATAAGGCTATAGCCTTCATAATCAGCAGTATTTACCCATTCAATTGTTTTTTCTACGTTCATATCAATCCTCTATTGTAATATCTAATCTGTTTTCTTCATCAGGCTTTTTCTCGAAATGAGAATAAAACCAAGCTAAACCCATTGCACTTGTCGAATTTGTAGCACCAAAAACCAAAGCAACCATAAATACAAGTACAAAAAATAACCATAATGCGCTTGTAAGCATATCGGGTATCATATAAGAATAATAATTTTTAAATAAAAATTTTAATACGCACACCAAAGGCGAAAAAGAAGCAAAAAATCCGATAGTAGCGCTAAAGCCTATTATTCCGCCCAAGATTGCACCTTGTTCATTGTTAATGAAACTTAGATGTTTTTCATTTTTTTTCATATAAATAATTATCACAGGTGCTGATAAAAACATTAAAATAAATAAACAAAAACCTATAAAAGCAGGAACTAATGACGCTATACCGATACACGCACCAAGAATTAGCGCAAAAACAACTGCTCTTTTTACTACGGTTTCATTCATTTTATCCTCTCCTTAAAATTTAAGTTTTGCGCATGACACAAAGCTAATGCTATCGAATCTATTGTATCATCTAGTTTAACATTTTCTTTAATTTCTACAAAATTCTTAACCATTAACTTAACCATTGGCTTATCCGCCCTGCCATGACCCGTTATTGTCTGTTTTACAACAAGCGGGGTGTATTCATATATTGGTATGGAATTTTCCTCTAATGAAAGTAAAATTACACCCCTTGCCTGTGCTACAGGTATTATGGTTTTTTGATTTTTAAAGAAAAACAATTGCTCAATTGACGCACAATCAGGATTATATTTTTTTATTAAAAAATCCATATCCGCTTTTAGTTCAAGCAATCTTTTAGGATGAGGCGCTGTTTTATCGGTTTGAATAGAACCTGACGTTATAACATCAAAACAATCATTTTCATATTGGAGAAAACTGTAGCCTGTTATTCCTATTCCGGGGTCAATTCCTAAAATAAGCATATTACTCTCCGGGCAGCGGCACTACAATGTTTGATGTTTCTTCATCATCATATTTTACTAAATCTCTTCTTTCGTCAAATTGCTTTTGCGCAGCGCCTGTTTTTGGTTTAGGTGCAATCACTTTAATTGGTTTAAAATCCTCTTTAAGGGTTTCTCTATTTTGATTATTATAACGAGTCTTTATTTCAAGTGCCTTGCTTTCCGCTTTAATATCCGCAGAACGTTCTTCCGATTCATCAACCGTTTCATTAACATCATCCATGCCGAAAGGACTTGCGGATTCTGAGCCATTCATCATAGGATAATCAAACACACTCTTTGGGAAGTTTTCAATTGCAATTTTCATATACTGTGCAAAAATTCTTGCAGGTAAAGAACCACCTGTAATACCGGGTAATTTTGAATTATTGTCATTACCAATCCAAACACCCGTTACTATATCAGGAGTAAAGCCTACAAACCATGCGTCCCTATAATCGTTTGTTGTACCTGTTTTTCCGGCTACATTTGCCGCAACATTTGCAGCTTTACCCGTGCCTATTTCTACAACTTTTCTAAGCATGTAAGTCATTCCGGCCGCTGTTTCAAAGTTAATTACCTTTATTATTTTAGGGCCCGAATTTTCATAAATTGTAACTCCTCTTGAGTTTTCAACTCTTTCAACGCAATAAGGACGAACTCTAAAACCGCCGTTTGCAAACGCGCCATAAGCGACTACCATATCGTATAGTTTTACACCGTTAGAGCCTAATGCTATTGTCATATCACTTGATAATGGTGTAGAAATACCCATTTCACGCGCTGTTTGAATAACCGCATCAACCCCTGATTTTTTAATCAAACGAACGGCAGCAACATTTGACGATACAGCAAGTGCTTGCCATAGGGCAATTTTACCGCGATACTTTTTGCCGTAATTTTTGGGTGACCAATTGCCGACAGTTAAGGGTGTATCTTCAATTACATCATTAACATGAACCCCTTGTTGAAGGGCTGTTGCATATACAAACGGTTTAAATGAAGAACCTGAAGGCCTTATAGCCTTAGAAACTCTGTCATATTGGCTTTGTTCATAGTTTTTACCGCCGATATACGAATATATTCTGCCCGTTGTGGGCGAAAAAGAGAACAATGCAACCTGATTTGCGGGGCTTGTTAACTTGGCGGTTGACAGGGAGGATGAAACTATACTTTGAGCTTGATTTTGAGATTTGTAATCAAGCGTTGTATATATTTTTAAACCGCCCTGAGAAATTTCTTGTTCTTCAAAGCCTATATTTTTTAATTCATTTAAAACAAAATCTATAAAGTACGGCGCTTTGTTGTACGAGTAGATGCGCGGCTTCTCAGAGAGCCTAAGACCCTCCTTTTGAGCAGATACCATTTGCTCATAAGTAATGTACTTGTTTCTGTACATTCTTTTTAAAACTTGATTTCTGCGCTTTAATCCCGCCTTTTTATTCGCAAAAGGAGAATAAATGGAAGGCGCTTGAGGAAGCCCTGCAATAAGTGCCTGTTCAGCCAAAGTTAATTGAGATAAATCTTTATCAAAAAATGTTCTGGCAGCTGATGATACACCATATACACCTGAACCAAGATAAACAGAATTAAGATATAGTTCTAAAATTTCGTCTTTTGAAATTGTTTTTTCTATACGGTGTGCGATTATAAGTTCTTTAATTTTTCTGTCAAACGTTCTTTCATTTGATAAGAAAAGTATTCTTGCCAATTGCTGGGTAATAGTAGAAGCACCTTGCTTAACCTGACCGGATAAAACATTTGTTATGGTTGAGCGAATCATACCGATTGTATCAAAACCCCTATGATGATAAAAATTCTTATCTTCCGTTGCTATAACAGCTTTTTTAAGATTATCAGGGATTTTATCTATAGATACTTTTTCAAATTTGAATGCGGTAAAAGTTTTAATTACCTCGCCGTCAGATGAATAAATTGTTGTAACAGGGTTTGGTTTTATATCATCAAAATTTGATATAGGAGGCAGGCTTGCAAGATAAATGTTAAAAGCCGCAATTGCAGCTAAACCCGCAGATAAACACATTGAAAGAAAGCATAAAAAAATGCTTCTTTTTTTAGGTCCTTTTGAAACTACTCTTTTTCTTCGCACACTATTCATAGCTACATGTTAATACAAAAAATTGCTTATGCAACTTTATTAAGTTCATTAAAATTTTATTTCACGCACTTCTTCGGTTCTGTCTATAACATGGCCTGAACCCATACTGAAGGTTTGCAGGAATGAATCTTCTTTTTCTAATTCAACATAAGTTTTCTTTAAATCACTTAAAAGTTCCGTGTCCGGTTTTGTTGCATATTGCGCGCCAACTTGGGGCGTATCCGTAAATAAAAGTTTTTTTAATCTGGCTTGAATACTAACTTGAGCTTTGCCTTCGGCGTCTTTTGCGCGGGAATAATCAACAATTGATGACATATTATCAATGTCATCCAAAACCGTATGCGCGTCAATTCTGAACTGTTCCAATTCTTTTAATCCGCGAGATGAATTTATATATTTTGTTGTTATGCCGTTAATCTTCAATTGCTTTATCTTGTCTTTCTTTTGATTGTTTTTACTACCGTATTATTTACTTGGTAAATTTTTACGCCGCAGTTTAGATACAGTTCAAAACTAAAGCTCATCATTTAATTCCTGAGCTGAGCTTGTATGGGTTTGTAATTCCCACATATATAATGCTTTCAGTAGTTTTCCGCTGTAGCATGAAAGGATATCTGAATTTTCATCATATAAAAGATATTCTTTTGACAATGCTTCATCATCAGATATATTTTCTTGCGCCAACTTTATTATTTTTCTTTTTGCATTTTCATCAAATACCGCATAATTGCTTTTTGAAGAAAAATTTAAACTAACAGGGGTGATTTTCATACATTTTCCTATAACAGTGTAAATATATAAAACCCGTAAGAAAAATTATTGCACAAAAATATTATATTGAAAAGAAAATAAAATCCCTTGCAGAATTCTGCAAGGGATTAAAGTTATTTAATTTCAGTTAATTAAAAAATAACTGTTAATTCTTCATTAGGATTTAAAGCTGAAGAATTAGAAACTGAAGGAACGATTGTGTATAACAATTCGTCGCCTAATTCATAGATGATACCGAATGTACCTGAAATAGTAGTTTTAACGATACCATATACACCTTTACCAAGCGTTACAAATGAGTTACCAAAACTTGCAGCACCGCGGCCAAGATGACCTGTAAATGTTTCAACTAATGTATCGGATAATTGATCACCGTATTGTTCTAAACCGTCGCCTGCAATGTTAACGATTTCACCAACACCACGACCTGTGATACCAACTGTTCTTGCAGCAGCAGTGAATGGTAAGCCAAGAATTCTTGCTACAATGTTAGGATTCTTAATGCAATCTGCTGTTGCAGAAGTTAATTGTTTTGGTAATTCAGCTTTTTGATCACCGTTTGAAATTTGAGTGAATTTAACTGTAACTGAACCGGGGTGAGTTCCTAAGCCCGGACGTTGAACTGTAACAACTCTGCCTTCAACAACTGAACCTGTTGGGAATGTTTGATTGCCAACAACTGTTTCTTCAGTAGTTTTAGCTAAGAATCTGTCACCAATGTTAGAATGTTTAGCATCAATTCTGTCTAACATTTTAACTTTAACAGCAACAGGAGCTGCTGAATTAGCAAATGCATCACCGACTAATTGGCCGTTAGCACCGAATTTAATTCTTAATTCGGAAACTAAAGTAGCAACTTGCTGTCTTGATAAATATGGAGCAGATAATAATGTGTTAACATCAGGAACATTAGCTAATAAACCTGAAGCAACAACTTCTTTTGTGCAGCCGTAAGCCCAAGTCGGGATGTTTTCAATAACCTTACCGTTTAATGTAGGTGCAGAACCGTCATTAGTGTAAGGAACTTCGATTAATTTAGCAACTACTGCAAATACTTCTGCTTTTGTAATTGCTTGGTCAGGTTTGAATGATTTATCAGGATAACCAATCATAACATCTGCGGCTGTAGCTGTTTTAATTTCAGCATCTGCCCAGTATGAAGCAGTTACATCTGTATATGTTTTGTGGTAGCCAAGGTCTTTCATATTCAAACCGTTAGCTAACATAAATGCGATTTCAGATCTTGAAACAGGCATTTTGATATCGAAATCTTTATCGCCTTTTCTAACGCTCATAGCATTTAATAAATCTCTTGCAAAAGCGTTAACGTATAAATTTTCTTTATTGGTAAAACCGATTCTGTTTTTTTGTTTTAGGATTTTACCGCCAATACGATATACATAGTTAGCGTCTTTTACTTCTGTTGCGTCAGCATTCATTAATGAAGGGTGTGCATACACCTGTACTTTTTCCTGATCGCAGCAGGTTTTTGCCATAACATTTGAACATGTTAAGAATAATGCTAATGTTATTGACAATGCTTGTGTAGTTTTTCTCATAACATACTCCTATTCTTAGTATTATATAAATCGTAACACAAAAGTACAAACTAATTATCTAATAATTTAAAAATATAGTCAAGTAAAAACTAAGGTAGATTTTTAATGTCTTCAAAAATAATTTTTGAAGCGTCTTGAATGGCCGTTCTTGCCGAGTATGCGTTATGCGGCCTTTTAACCAAAATAGTAACAATATATTTTTTACCGTTATTTGTATAAACAATTCCCGAATCGCCAAGCATTGTTCCTATGTCGCCGGTTTTATGTAAAACCATTACATCAGGCGGTAACTTTTCTTTTATTAAATGGATATTTTTAGTATTTCCGAGATATTCTTTTAAAATATTTTTATATTTCGGATTAATATAATTTGGATTATCTATATTATATAAAATTTTAGAAATTTCATAAGCCGTAATTTTATTTGTGCCTTCAAGGTCAGGAAGCCAATTGCCCATTGATACATGCTTTAAGCCGAGGTTTCGCATTGCACGGTTGAAATTATCAATTCCGCCGATTTCATATAAAATCATATTTGTTGCGGAATTATCCGAATTTGCAATCATAATATTTGCAAGGTAATCAAGCGAATAATAAACATTTGCCCTTGTTTTTTGTAAATCGCCCGAGCCTGATGTTCTAAAGAATTCGCTGAATTTTCTATTGTCTTTTAAAGAAACGGGGAAAGGGGTTTTAGATGTTCTATCCACTAGTCTTATAAGTTCATAAGCAATAGGTATCTTTATTATACTTGCGGAAGGATATATTTCATTTGAATTAATTTCAAAACCCGAACCTGTCGAATATTCCCAAACAAATACGGCAGGCTGCAGTTCGGGATGTGTTTTAAATAAATCCAAAAGTTTTTGTTTTGTCGAACTCATTTCATTAAGTATTTGAATATCTGCAATTTGCTTAGATTTTTCAACACTTTGAGTTCTAATATTTTCACCTAAAAAATTAGATGTATATAAATAATTAAGCGTCGGAGAAATATAACCCTTTACATTTAAATTCAAATCTTTATTTAAAATTCTGTTTATAAAAAGAGGTCTTAAATAATGGTTATAATTATACGGGCAGATGTAATACGCATAAAGACTCAATAATACAAGCGAAACAAACAATGCAATAAAATTCTTTTTGCGTTTCTTCGGCTTTCTTTTAAGAACTTTAACATGCGAACTATGCGCTATAGGCGCATTATAATTATAGTATTCGGTTTTTCTTATAGGATATGACAATACTTAATACCAATTTCTACCTTAAGTTCAAGTTTAATCAATATTTCAAAATGTAACATGGTACAAATGTATGAAATATTAGCCAAAAATTATGCTATACTAAAACAAAAGAAACAATAGGAGTTTTTGTATGAATATAATCTTATACAGCGAAAATGGAAATTCTTCCTTAGCGGATGAAATCAATTTAGATGACGAAGTGCAATTAAGGCAATTTGACTTATCCGAACTTGAAAATTACAAGCAATATAATCCGAGTTTAATGATATTGGATTTTGACATTAATAAAATAAGAGAATTTTGCGCCGTCAGAAAAATTGAATGTTCTGTATTAGTTCCTTGCAAAACAATTCCCGAAAGCCTTATTGTTAGAGCATTAAGCTATGATTATATTAAAACTCCCGCGGATAATACAGAATTAAATGTCAGAATTCGTGCATTATTAAAAACATACGAAACAAAGCGCGAACTTGTAAGAACCGCAATTTGCGACGAATTAACAGGTTTATATAACAGAAAATACTTACACCACAGGCTTGATGCCGAAATATCACGTTCAAAAAGATACGGAACTCCCGTTTCTTGCCTTTTAATTGATATAGATTACTTTAAAATAGTAAATGATATGTATGGCTATGATTGGGGCGATATTTTGCTTAAAAAAATTGCTCAAATGTTAAATGCGCTTGTGCGTAAAGAAGACGTCCTTACAAGGTACGGTGATGAAGAATTTATTGTAATTCTGCCCGAAACAACAGAACAACAGGCAATGATTTTTGCAGAACGTTTCAGAAAAGATGTTGAAAGAATGGAATTTATTCCTGCAAACGAAGAAGAGCGTCACCCGATAACGGTATCCGGCGGCGTAGCTTCCTTCCCAAGCATTGAAGAAGCCGAGGAAGATTCTAATTCTTTAATCCGCTACGCGGAACATGCACTTTACAACGCTAAGCAATCAGGCAAAAATAAAATAATTGAATTTTCAAAGATGAATTTAGGGGGTTAATTGAACAACCTTACAAAAAGAATAATACCTTGTTTAGATGTTAAAGAAGGCAAAACCGTTAAAGGGGTTAACTTTGAGAATTTAAAAACCGTTGGCGATCCGGTAGAACTTGCAAAAAAATACTCATCTTCCAACGCGGATGAGCTTGTTTTTCTTGATATAACAGCAACAAACGAAAAAAGAAAAACAATACTTGAACTTGTAGAACGCGTTGCAAAAGAAGTTTTTATACCCTTTACGGTAGGCGGGGGAATATCGGAATTAGAAGATATTAAAGCAATACTTTCTATGGGCGCGGATAAAATCTCCTTTAATTCTGCCGCCGTTAAAAACCCTTCTATAATTTCAGATTGCGCTAATTATTTCGGTTCTCAATGTATAGTTGTAGCACTTGATGCCAAAAGGGTTGAAGGCGATTTTTATGTTTTTTGCAACGCAGGAAAGGTAAATTCAGGTAAAAAAGCTCTTGATTGGGCAAAACAGGTGCAAGAATTAGGCGCAGGCGAAATTCTTTTGACTTCTATGGATTATGACGGTACTCAAAAAGGTTTTGATATTGAATTAAACAAATTGATTTCAGATAACGTTAACATTCCGGTAATTGCTTCGGGCGGTGCAGGTGCAAATTCAAATCATTTTATTGATGTTTTCAAAAACACTAAAGTAGATGCAGCCCTTGCAGCTTCAATATTTCATTACGATACATTACCGATTGAAAAATTAAAAAAAGATTTAAAAAATGCAGATATAAAAGTTCGTATCTAGATTTTTTTCAACATTGCTATTGTCATCCAAAACATAAACTGCACCTGAGGCCTAAACCATATTGTATCAAAAAGCCCATGGCCAAAAACAGCTAAAATCATTAATATTATTGAAAAACAAAGAATTTTATTATCAAGATTGTCATTTTTTATAACATAAAAACATTTTTTAAAAACAAGAAATATAAATACCAAAAATGCAATTAAAGCAAAAATACCGCTTTCAACGGCGATTTCCAACGGCACACAATATGAACCCAGTGCGTCATAACCTGTTTTCATATATAGCCCGTATATTTCTCTAAAATTTTGATTGCCTACCCCTATTCCAAGAAATACATTGTCTAAAAACATCCTTATTGCGGATTCATAGACATTTAATCTGAATGAAATTGAGCTGTCTGTTCTGAATGCAAAAATTGATTCAAATCTTTTTATTAAAGCAGGATTTGTTATAACGAAGCCTAAAAGTGCCAAAACCCCCAGAACGCTTATGTTTTTATATCTTTTTTTAATGTTTGACAATCCGCCGAATTTTTTTTCAACATAATATATAAGCCCGCAAAATAAAAAGGGGAAGAAAAACAAAAAGCCTAAATATGCGCCCCTGCACCCTGTGTCTATAATTGCAATTAAATTAATTAAAAATAAAATTGCAAAAACGAGAGCTATTTTTTTCTTTTTATTTTTAAGCGCAAGCAATATTAAATATATAAAAGAAGATAATGCACAAAGAATGTACCCTGCCAATAAGTTAGGATTATATGGCAATAATGTACCGTAAGCACGCGAAACAACTTCTTCGGGGTTTAAATGCGACATATCCTGCCAGCCTGAAATTTCATCTACACCATGGACATTTTGAAATATTGCAACAATGGATTCATAACTTGAAAACAATGCAACAAGCAGAATTGTGGGAAGAATTTTCCTTTTATTTTCGCAGAAGAAAACTCCTGCACTAAAATAAAAAAGCACATAAACAAGAGTTTTTAAATACCCATGCAAGCTCAAGGAAAATAACGTTGAAGCAAACAAACTGACTGTTACAAATAAAAAGTAGATTATAAAAGCCCGTTCGTAATTTTCAAGGGAATAGTTTATTTTTTTAAAAAGAATTTTAAAAATCATTAAAGAACAAAAAACAAGCGCAATTGCGCCAATCATTTCAGACTGCAAAAATAAAGAGCAGAATAATACCGCCAAAAGTACAAAATAGGCGATATTATCAATGTTGTTAAAAAACAGGCTGTTTTGTATGAAATTCTTTATTTTAGTGGACATCTTGATTTAATTGCGTATGTTTATCTAAATCTTCGTGAATGTTATTTAATTGTTCGGAATTAATTGATACATTTGAAATAACACCGTTTAGTTTGTATTTTGCACCTTCAAGGGTTATAGGAATACCTATTTTAACTTTATTGCCACCCACAACGGCATCGCCGTCTTTTGTTATTTTTGCGCTATCCGTAACTTTTACAAGATAATCGTATTGATTAGGCACTGTTTCATCATTTACCACAATATACGGCTTTTTCGGGTTAATCGAAGGAACTAGGGCCTTCTTTTTATCATACTTTACTTCTTTAATTTTCAATTTTGTATATGGAACATTCCTTATGGTAATAAATGTTTCATCACCGGTTTTAAACAAAGGCTCTGAATCGGTAGTGGTAACGCCTCTTAAATATACTTCAAGTTCAATATTAACAGACGCTTCTATTTGATTTGATGAAGTGGCGCGTTTTCCTTTAAATGTTAAAAAACCGACAATTAATGCAAAAATAATTATTACAATAATGCAATAATCAAAGGGTTTTAATTTTTTCAAAATATTCATAATTTTTCCTTATATAATTTCTTGTTTTAATTCATCAAGTGAAGGGCAGTAACACCCAAAATATCTTATTACAATACTCGCTGCCAAATTTCCGATATACATTGCAATTTTTGGTTCTAAATTAGCACACAAGGCAAGAGTATAAGCTGCAACAACGGTATCACCAGCACCTGTCACATCAAAGACTTGTTTTTTATTAAATGCGTGAACTTTTTCATAATTAACAGAGTTTTCATGTTTTTCAAACAAAGCCATACCGTTTTCTCCGCGCGTTAATAAAACATTTTGAACATCTAAATCTTTTATTAATTGTTCTCCTGCGCGTATTAAATCTTCTTCATTTTTAATGAAAAATCCTACCTGACGCTCACTATCGGGCTGATTTGGCGTAATTGCGGTAACACCTTTGTATTTGCGCATATCTTTTTGAATATCAGCTACGATAATTTTATTGTGCTTTTTAGCTTCTGAAATTGCCGTATTAACCACATTTTGAGTCAAACAGCCAATTCCGTAATCCGATAAAATTATTCCGTCAAAATTTTTAACCGCTTTTTTAATATTTTCAATAACCAAACTTTCCGTTTTAGGGGATAGCGGTGTTTTTGTTTGTCTGTCTATTCTTACAATTTGTTGTGTAATACTTTGATTACAAGAACCGGAAATACGCGTTTTTGTTGTAGTTTTTCTGGTTTCATCTTTAACCATATAGGTTGTATCAATATTATTTTTATTTAAAATATCAATTAATTCACTGCCGTAATAATCATCCCCATACACCCCCAGTGCACTTGCGGAGCCTGATAATTTAGAAGTATTATTTGCAGCGTTAGAAGCCGCGCCCAGAATTTTTTTCGTTTCATAATGTTCTAAGATTAAAACAGGTGCTTCGCGCGAAATTCTTTCAGTATTGCCAAATATCATTTCATCAAGCGCAAAATCGCCAATAATTAAAATACGCTGGGTTTTTAAGCAATCTATATATTTTATTAAATCTTTCTTTTCCATAAAAAGCTAATCCTCAAAAAAGATATTATCATAAAAATTATTTTTTGTATTTTTTATAACGCAGTTCATACCTTATTTCTTCTAACAATTTGCGATTAATTGACAATAAATCTCCTAAAATAGCAAGAGTATAACAAATAAAAGACAGTGTTAATACAATTGCACAAAGTATTAAAGATTGAATATGTCCGTTTTGATAAAACAAAAATCTAATGCCGATTGAAAAGCCTATTAAAAATAAGAGCGTTCCAAAAAGTATAAAAAACCTTGCGGGGCGGTATATTATAAAAAACCTTATTAAGTTTTTTGTTTGTTCAAAAATATAGTCAAAATTATTCTTAAAAAGTTTAGATTTTCTGTTTTCTTGTTCATTAATTTCGATATCAATATTTTTGATAATTAAATTTTTATTATGCGCTTGAATAATGCTTTCAATAGTGTAAGAAAAGGGATTAAATATGTTTAAATGCAAAAGTGCATTTGTATTAAATGCCCTAAAACCGCTTGGGGCGTCTTTTACGTCTTCTCTTGAGATTAATTTAACCATAAAAGAGCCGAATTTCTGAAGATTTTTTTTGAAAAAAGAGAAGTTTTTAATTTTGTCAATCGGCCTTGCACCTATTGTAATATCGGCTTCATTTTGAAGTATCGGTTTTATTAATTTTTCAATATCCGAGGCTTTATATTGATTATCTCCGTCAATATTTACCAAAATATCGGCCTGACAAAAAAGTGCATATTCAACCCCCAGCTTGAATATAGAAGATAAGCCCTGACGTTTTTTAAAAGAAATGATTTTTGCATTATGCTCAGAGGCAATTTTTTTTGTTTCATCATTTGAACCGTCATCTAATACAACATTAATAATTTCATCAATGCCTTCGATTTTTTTTGGCAACCCCTCTAAAACAGCGCCAATAGAGGCTTCCTCATTATGTGCGGGAATTTGGATTACTAATTTCATTGCCTTATTATACATCAAATAGAGGATATTTTAAAAGCATTGTTAAAGAATATAAATTGGTGGTACGAATACTAAAATGTAAATCAAATAAAATGCTAACAACTTAAACATACACACCATATAACTTTATTGTCATCCTTATTAGAGTCTATTGTATCACTAAATACAATAGCTTTTTTTTGCCTTTCAAAATAAAAAAATCCCCTTCAAATAAGGGGGATTTATAAATACAAAGAAAATAAAAGTGTTCACAGAGTTTAAGAGTTAAATGTTTTGAATACGGAATCAATTGTATCTTCAATTACCTTAGATATAGAATCCATTTCTGTTGAAATTGCCTTTTGTTCCGTATCAAGCTGATTTAATTTCAATTCTAAAGCCTTATCTTCCGCTTGAATTTTTTCTGTTTGTTTATTAATTAATTCAACTTGTCTTTCATATACTTCTTTATCATAGTAATACTGGTTCATAGCGTCATCATAGGCTTTTTGGTCATCTTGCGTACCTGTTGTAATTGAATAAGTATTACCTTTTAAATCTTCATCATCAGAATCAATAATTGTAATTGCAGATAATCTTCCTGAAGATTCTTGTGTTATGGCAGCCTTTGCGCTGACTGTTCTTTCGTTTGTTTGAGTACCTTGATATTCAAATGTATAATTTCCGTAATACATTCCATGTTCATCATATTCCGTTAATAATAAATCGTTTTCGGTTGTATAATACGCTTTATTATCTTTTCTAAACATATAAAAAGTACCGTCCGTCAGCCCAAGCGCCTGCATAACAGTTGTTAAGCCTTGGTATTTATCATAGTCACCCGTAATTTTAACAATTGTAGAATTTTCGGTATCATTTTCATCATAATAATATGAATCAGTACCTATTTTGTAACTTAAGTAAGAAATACTGTCACCTGCTATAGTTGCGCTAATAACAGCGTCTTTTGCCGTATAAGGATATGCCTTTGCGGATTCTTCATCATACTTAAGAGTTACATCATAATATCCGTCATATTCTCCGCCTGTAATCTTTGTAAAACTGTCTATTTGATATTTTTCAGCCGTTGAATCAAGTGTGTAAGTTGTTTTTACATATTCATTAACAGAAGGCGGAACAGGCACATCAAGGTTATTATACTTCTGATAAAGATTCATAACCTCATTTGATAATGCAGTTCTTGCCTGATTTATCTGTTGACCTTGATATTCAACATTACTTTTTCTTGCCGTTAAACCAAGAAAACGAGCCTGACTCGCTGCTAATCCCATACACTCACTCTAACCTTTCCTTTGTATTTATGTTTTCATATACGACATCAGAGCTATAGTTCTTTAGGATTATAAGAATTTTGTTTACAATTGTTAACATTCAATAAACCTTATCACATAAAACACGCTATAATCTTAATAAATAGATAATGTATTTTAAGGAAAAGTCAAATTTTGGATAAGTTTTTTTTAATTGATAATCATACCCACGGTGCTTATGGAATTAATTTTAACTATGCACAATATAATGATATAAAATATCTTCTGTCTGAACTTTTTAAAAGAGGGATTATGGGGATTTGCCCCACATTAGTCGGCGAAGATGATGAAAAAATATATAATCAGTTAAAATTGTTTAAAAGAATTAAAGAAGAACAATTTAATTCGCCCCAAAAAGAAACTTTTATAATAGGAGCGCACCTTGAAGGCAGTTTTCTAAGTCCCAAGCGCCCCGGAATACAAGATGTTACAACATTTAAAAAACCAAATATCGAAAATTTCAAAAATCTTGTAAAAGATTGTGCTGCTATTGTAAAAATCGTTACAATAGCACCCGAAGAAGATGAAGGGCTTATTAATTATCTGAATTCCGTTGATATTATTGCCCAAGCCGGCCATACAACGGGAGATAATATTAAAAATTGTATCGGCACAACTCATCATTTCAACACAATGCCTTCAATACACCACAGAAACAGCTCTATCGCCCTTCAAGGACTTTTAAGGGATGATATTTATATAGAAGTGATTGCTGATTTAATACATCTGTCAAGCGATATTTTAAAACTTATTTTCAAGGTAAAACCAAAGGAAAAAATAATATTAATAAGCGATTCACTGCCTTGTGCGCACAGCAATGGCGATATAATATTTTGCAGTAAAAAGATTAATTCTCTTGGGCTTGATGACAATAATACACTGGCGGGTTCAAATAAAACATTAGATGAGATATGTTTTAATTTGGTAAAAAATAATATTTTAACTTTTGATGAAATCGAACAAATGGCATTTTATAATGTTATAAAATATTTAAAATTAAACAATGACGAAATTACCCGTTTAAATTATTTTAAATAACCATAAAATGTGATAAACTTTTAACAGAAGGATTTAGAAGGAAATAAAATGAAAAAAATACTACCTTTAGCATTAATGGCATTATTTCTAACAATAACAAACGTAAACGCAGCACAAACAGCGCCAAATACGCAAACCGTATTTAAAACAATTAATACAACACCTTTAAATATTGTTGCTAATCCTGATAAATTTTTAAATAAAACAGTTAAAATGCAGGCAACATTTGATAAATTTTCTACCTTAGGGCTTGATTACAATAAGGCTTTGCGCCTAAGTACAAAATATATCGGCATTTTAATTCAAAGAGATGACGTAGTTGACCATGATATTCCGTTATCGGAAATGAAATTATTTTTAACAAAAGAATTAGCTGAAAAACATATAGATTTGGATGCAGGCGATAAAATCGAACTTACCGCTACCGTATTTTCAACGGCACTTGGCGACCCTTGGCTTGATGTTACAAGTCTTAGTGTTATAAAGAAGGCTAAACAGGAAGAAAAATAATTGATTTATAGAGCTGGAAAATGAGTGAGAATAAAAAATATTTAACAATTCACGGGCACTTTTATCAACCGCCGAGAGAAAACCCGTGGATAGAAGAAATCGAGATACAAGAAAGCGCAGCACCTGAGCATGATTGGAATGAAAAAATCTCAGCTCAATGTTATGCTCCAAACGGTTCATCAAGAATTGTTGACGGTTCTAATAAAATAATAGAAATATCCAACAACTATCGTTATATGAGCTATAATTTCGGCCCTACCTTATTAAGCTGGATGCAAGCTCACGACCCTGTTGCTTATCAAAGAATTATTCAGGCGGATTATGAATCACGCGAATTATATTCAGGCCATGGCTGTGCAATTGCACAAGTCTATAACCACATCATAATGCCCTTGGCAAATCAAAACGATAAAATTACCCAGGTAATTTGGGGTTTAAAAGATTTTAAAAAACGCTTCGGACGCGATTCTGAAGGTATTTGGCTGGCTGAAACCGCAGTCGATTCTCAAACATTGGAAGTCTTGATTGATTACGGTGTTAAATTTACTATTTTATCTCCTCATCAGGCAAAATGTTTTAATAAAATAGGTGAACATAATTGGATAGATGTATCCTGGGGTACAATAGACCCATCGAGGCCATACAGATACTTTGTTGAAGGTACAAATAAAGAAAAATATATAGATTTATTTTTCTATGACGGACAAATTTCAAAATCCGTTGCATTTGACAATCTTCTTTGTGACGGAAATAAGTTTGCACACCGTTTGAACGACGGCTACAACGACTCAAGAAACTCCGCTCAATTAATTAATATTGCAACAGACGGTGAAAGCTACGGCCACCACACCAAATTTGGAGATATGGCATTAGCATACATATTAAGAGTAGGGGCGAAAAACTTTGGTTTTGAAATAACAAACTATGCAGAATTTTTAGAGAAATATCCGCCCGAATACGAAGCAGATATCAAACCTGTCAGCGCTTGGAGTTGTTGTCATGGTGTCGGACGCTGGATGGATGATTGCGGATGTTCTACAGGAGCCCAGCTTCATTGGAATCAAAAATGGAGAAAACCGCTGCGCCAAGCATTGGATTATCTGCGTGATGAGTTAATAAAACTTTGCTCAACCCAAGGTACAAAATACTATAAAGACTTCTGGTATGCCAGAAATGACTATATTGACGTTATTTTAGACCGTTCAAAAGACAATATAGATTTGTTTTTTAGTCATCATGCCAAAAAGCAGTTAAGCCAGCAGGAAAAAGTAAAAGCAATTAAATTAATGGAAATACAACGCTTCTGCCAATTAATGTACACTTCCTGCGGTTGGTTTTTTGCAGATATTTCAGGCATTGAAACAACTCAAATTTTGAAATACGCGCTTCGTGCAATGGAAATTGCAAGCGAATTTTCAAAAATCAATTACGAAAAAACATTTTTATCTATTTTGCAAAAAGCAAAAAGCAATATCATGGAATATGGCAATGGCAAGGATATTTTTAACAACTTCGTTAAAACTTCGGCAATTTCAACGGAAAAAGTTGCTGCCCAATTTGCAATAGAATCTTCTTTAAAAGAAACCGATAACAAAACAGATAAATTATACTGTTATTCGATTAAAAAAAGCAATTATAAAAAATATAAAAATGCTGATTCCACAATATATTTTGGAAAACTTGAAGTTATTTCGGATATTACTTTAGAAAAGAAGGATTTTTCTTTTGTTGCACTTCAAACTCAGGACTTTGATTTTTATTGTTCCGTCAAAGACTTTGTAAGCATTGATGATTACAATTTAGAAAGAAAAGAAATTCTGAAAGTCTTTGAAAAGTCTTCTCATGACGATATTTTAAAAATAATTGAAACATATTTCGGCAATAAATTCTATTCCTTAAAAGATATTCCGATTGATAAAAGAAAAGATATTCTGCATAATTTAATTGTTTCAAATTTAAGAAAAGCAAATCAAATCTATAAAAATTTATATAAAACTTTATCCGCCCCGATTACATACCTGTACGATTTAGGAATGGATATACCGGAAGGCTTCAGGGTTTGTGCCAAATATACCTTGCTATCCGAATTAATTGACGAATTTAAAAATATGGATAATTGTTGTGACAAAAAAACAATTAAAAAATTAAATGAAATTGCACAATTAACTCAAAAATTTAAAATAGATATTGATAACGAATTCACAAGAAATATTTTATCCAATAAATTAATCGAGCTGGTATTAAAATTAAAAGACCGCACAAATGTTACAAATGCGCTTGAAATACTGGGCTTTTTTGAAACAGTAGAAAAATTAAAAATCGAAGTAAAAATAACAAGCTCGCAAAATATATTCTATGAAATGTTTTGCGCCGATTTTGAAAAATTCTACAAAAATATATCTAAAAAAGATAAAAACCCGAGAAAATTACTGCTTATATTAATGGATGTTGCTCGAAAACTTAATATAAATGTTGATTTTTACAAAGATAAAATAGATATTTTAACGGGAAAAATTTAATTATCAAAACTGCGCGCTAAAACAGGTATGCCTTCTATTTCGGAAGTTTGCCGCGTTTTAATATTATTTACATATTCCATGGAAAAAATCGCGCAAATAATTGCTTCTAATGCCGAAAAAGAAAGCATATTATCCGGAAGTTTCAAAAAATCAAACTTTAATTTAAGCGAAGTTTGAAGGTTTTTGCAATCTATGCTTGTACCTGAAAGATAGTACGATTGCAGATTATAAGATTGCCTTAATTGGTTGACATCTGCCCTTATAACCTTTATACCGCTTTGTTTTAATTTTAAAAGAACACCGGAACATCTTTTGGAAATTCGATTTGTCCAATCGTCACGATTAATTTTAAAATAATCGCCAAGCATTTTATAATTCTTGGAATGAATTCGCCATTTACCTTCTAAAATCCTGTTATCATAAGCAACAGATGTGCAAATAACAGAATTTTTAATATAATGCGAAGTATCAAAAAAATACTCTATATCATTAGCAAAATAGAATTTATCCAACAATATAATATTGCATTCTCTATCCATAACACAAATCGAACTGTCGCAATTGGAAGAATTTGCTAACGACAACCCGATAAAGAAATTTTCTTTACTTGACAGACTCTGCATAATTAAGAGTATAATTAAATAAAAAGGTTTTTTCAAGGTGCAAATTGAATTAGTTAAAGAAATTATAGATAGGTTTTATTATAAAAAAAGATACAGACTTTATTTCGTAGCTTTATTATCTTTAGTTGCATCTATATTTGAATATTTAGGACTTTTTTTAATATTTCAATTTATACTTATACTCTCAAACCCTGAAGGCAGTTATACACAAATAATTTTAAAATATTCCGAGAGTTTTTCAATTAATGATTTTTCGCAAATTAGTCTTATACTGGGTATTTTAGTTGCCCTTATATATA
>JAFVFO010000039.1 GCA_017475485.1 Candidatus Gastranaerophilales bacterium
ATTTAAAATTTTGATTTTCATCATTAGATACATCTATAAGGTCAAAATTAGGGTATCCTAAAAATAGGTTATGATATTGTGATACATTATGATATTCAAATGCTGTACTTGCAGATAGGTTAAATGTATTTGGTGCAAATTGATTTATAATAGAAGCTACTTGAGTGTTTGCTACTTTAATATCACGAACACCTATTTTATATAGAAAATCTAATAAATATAGGAATTCATCTTTGAATGTATTAAAATCTTTTTGCGAAAATGGTTTTGGCGAATTCATTAAGTAAGAAAATTTAAAACCATTTCCTATTGCATATTTAACAAATTTTGCAAAATCATCATAAGTTTTTATAAAATCATTTTTAGCTCTATCAATTGAAATCCAATTATTAAAATCTTGGTTAGGTGCGTTATTGTAGAATGTTGTAACTTGGGATTTTTTAAGAGTTGAATTAAGCGCAATGATATCATCTATAGTTTTATAGTTGAAAGGTAGCGGAGTTGAGAATTCGTATTGAGCTGTTTGTTTTGGGATTATCTCAAGTTCATCACTTTGCGCAACTTCTTTATTGCAGCCGGAGAGGGCCACGGCACCTGCGCCAAGGCCTAATAAGCCCGCCTTTATAAAATCACGGCGTTCCATGAAAATAACTCCTTTTTATTTTATGTTTTGATAGTGTATTGATATTTTGTTGTGCTTAATGCACAAATTTTGTGTTTTGATATTTTTATGTTAACACAGCAAGTTAAATCTTGCAAATGCTATACTTTATCTATACCACAAAATGGGCTGTTAATTTCATTTGTTAACTTTTGTAAAAAAATGACACAAATTCGCAAAAGAGATTTTCTTAAATACTTTATAAATATATAGTCCACTAAGTTGAGAGATATAAGTATGACAGAAGTTGAATTAAACGCATTATTTAACATTTGCCCCGAAAGAATCGACAATGTTTACGCAACAAACTCACTAAAAAGCGCACAAGAAATCAGACGCATAGTTAAGGTTTTTTCTATTGCGCAAGAACAAAAAGATAAATCAAGCGTATTATCTGCTCGCGGTATTGCAGCATTTAAGGCAATTTTAACAAGCAATAACTAATCTTTGCCTTTTAAGATAATTATAAATTTATCAATTAATTCTGATAACATCATGGATATTTTGCGATAATCCAAGATTGTGAAGTCAATTGTTTCTGTTTCAAACAATCTCTTTTGGTCGTTATCTGTAATGGTTAGACGGATAACGGCACTTTCAAGACCGTCATATTCAAGGTTAAATGTGGCACTGACAACGCCGGAAGACACGCTAAATAATGATTTTGTACCGACGTACGAATTAATGGCAAAATCTTGCTGTTTAATTCTTAAAATATTTTCATATTTTTTAAATGCAGGTGCAACAACAACTTTTAATTTTCTTTTATATGCCTGATTAAATAATTTCACGCTATTTTTATCAAAGCCGTTTGGCGTGGGCTGTTTAATATTTCTATCCATGTCTTTTATGGGAATAGCCTGCATCGCCCCGCGCTCCATAAGCGTTTTGGGAGTGTCGAGATTAAGAGTGGGTTTATCTGTTTTTGAATAAAAATCAGAAGCTACAATTAAAGAATTTGTATTTTCATTTGCCTTAACCAATGCGGCATTAAGTGCCTCAATTATATCTTCAAACTTTTGTTCCTGTACCTCTACAACGCCTGCATTAGCCCCTGCGTCAATTCCAAGATTGGTATTGATACGTTCAAATACGCTGTATGCGCCGTTGAGCTTGGTTTTTTGTAGATAAACATAAAATTCATCCACATCTTTAATAACCACAGAATCATTAACACGAATGGAATTTTTAATTATATTAATAAAATCGCGCGGATTTTTATATTCAGGGTATTTTTTATCCGGCGCAATAAGCAAAATACACGCATGTTGAGAGTATTTGCGTGTTTGAGCAATTTCATTTCTTAAAAATTCTTCGCAATATTTTTGAGTGTAAACCCCTGTATCAGACTGGACTATGCCAAGCGTTGTCATAAAATTATTGCGGGATTCGTTTTTTAAATTTAATTCATTTTTTTGCAAACACCAAATCACGCGGATTAGAAGTTCATAATCAATAATCGGCATAAATAAAACATCTGAAATGCCGTTGTCAAAGGCTTCTATGACAGTTTCGCGCGAACAGTTTTCATTAATTAATAATATAGGAAGATTTTTATAGAGTTCCTGAGCTTTTAATTGCTTAATAAGGTTAAGTGCATGGATATTGTTATTATCGCAATGCAAAATTAAAACATTGGGAGAGAAGCCTTCCAGCATATTTTGAGCTTCTTCGATAGAACAAGATTTAATCTTGTCAAGACTCCTTAATAAAACCAGTTTTTGTGAAATCTGGTTAACAAGCTCCTGCCTATCGCTTACAACAACAACTGTATTGACCTGACTCAAATTAACTCCTATAACTCGCTGATAATTATTTATTTATTACAATACTACAAAAACTCTTTTTTGTCATTGTATTTTTACTTTAATCCCTTTATAATAAAAAACTATGAAAGACTTATTAAAAGATAACAAGGTAGTTTTAGTATTAATTTTGATTTTGGGCTTTGGGCTTAGGCTTTGGAATCTTAACAAGCCGGAAGGCCTTTGGAATGATGAGTATATAACCTATTCCATTTCAATGCTCCAATTTCCTTTTGATTTTTTTGAAGGGATAAAATCAAATTGCCATGCGCCATTGCATTATTTTTATTTAAAACTTTGGATGATGATTTTTAAAAATTCAGATTTCATGTTAAGGCTTTCTTCTTTAATACCGAACTTTTTAGGATGTTTGGTAATGTATTTTGTCGGAAAAAATTATTTTACAAAAGATAACTCAACAAAAATCGGTTTAGCGTGTGCCTTGATTAGTGCAATAAGCTCATTTTTAATATATTTCTCGCAGGAAGTAAGAATATATTCAATGATTTTCCTTTTAAGTTCGTTAATTCTTCTATATTCGCTTAAAATGTACGAAAATCCTTCCAAAAAAAATGCCGGCTGGTTAACTTTGTTTTCGGTACTTTTGATTTTAGAACATACTATCGGTTTTGTTTATGTTTTGTTTAATGCGTTTGGCTTAATGGCTTTCAGGCAGAAGCAAAAAGGCAAGAAAAAAGGCGAAGATGATATCTATATCCCGATTGTTGCAGGGTTAGTTTTGTGCCTGCCCGTTATTCCTTTTCTGTTTAGAATTTTTGCACATCCTACTTATTTTTCTCAGTGGTGGTCGCCATTTAATTGGTCAAAAATCTGTTTTTATTTCACGGATTTATTTTCGCCTATTTTGAAAAACATAACAAATTCGCCCGTTAATTTTTATAATCAAATAATTAATAATAATTCAATTAACATAGGTTTTGTATTATTTGCACTTCTTCCTTCGTTAATTGCACTTATATTAATTATAAAATCAAATATAGATTCTAAAAAAGTTAATAAATATCTTTTATCTGTATTTTTGGCAACATTTTTAACGGTATTAATTGCTGCAATTGCGGGCAAAATTGTATTTTTAACAAAATATTTAACTGAATTATATCCTATTTTAATTTTAATGGCTGCAATTGGCTGGGCACAGTTAAATTCTCAAAATCATAGAGTTATATTATCTACGATTTATATTTTTGCAACGCTATTTTTTATAATAGTATCACACACTTCGCCCATTCGCCTTGTAAGGCCGGAAGGACAAAGACTTCCTGTTGTTGCAATGGGGGAAATGAATTTAAAAGAAAATGACAAAATTCTTTTTATGTATTATCCGCCAAGCCATTTTTCAAAATATCTGAACCTTGAAAAATACGTCTGCTATTCGTTTGATAAATATAATTTTCCTTATGTTTTAAATAAAGGTACAACCTATGACGCATTTAAAACAGGCTATGAAGATTATAGAGTTTTTTTTTAAAACCTGAAAAAAACCCTTTAATAATAAATAATTTGGAAAATGTTTTTCAGCTTAAAAAAGGCGAAAGTTTATTTTTGGTTGATTTAGAATCTGTTACATTTTTAAACGAAGACAGTATAATAAAAACAGCATCAGTTGATGAAAAATATTTTAAAATGCCCTTTTTATATATGATTTCAAGTTATATGAGAAATCAAGCAATAAATTGGGCAAATGAAAAATATGTTTATCAGGGCAAGAAAAAAATCGGCTCCTGGATGATTTATAAATTTAGCGCGCGTTAAGGAAAGTCTGTACGTTTGTTGTCATACTTTCTTCTTTGATTTTCCAGCCGGAATCTGTTTTTGTGAATATAAAGTGGCAGGGCAGTCCTGTTTTATCGTTTCTCGGAATTCGCGTAGCGGAAATTTTATAGTCGCCGTTTGTTTTTGAAATTTTTCTGTTTTCGTATCTGTTTTTATATTTTACGGTTTTAGCTAAAATCGCATGGGAAGATAATTCTTTTAAATATCTGTCAAAAGGAATTAATACGGCTTTTTGACCGCCTTCTTTTTTATTAACCACACGAATAATTCTGGCATCTTTTGTATAGTAATTGGGGATGTCGTTTGAATATGAATTTGCAGCATTAACATATTTTTCAAAAGTATTTAAGACATCTTGTTTATCATCTGCAAATGCGCTAAGACAAACAAATGCCGCTGTTAAAAATGTTAATAGTGCCTTTTTCATTATATAACTCCTTTTTTATTATTATACATTTATGTTTCAAATAATCAATCTTTATCTAATTTTTCTACCCAAATATATGTTTTATTATACATGGATTGAAAAATATCTGCATTATCATTTTTTAAAAATGGGTTTTGTGTATATTTATTATACATTTTCGCGTATTTTGACGCTTTTTTGAAATCTTTGAATATAAATTTGAACTTTTCCAACATATTAATACCTCGCTTTATGTTTTGGCATATTATGCTGTAATTTGCTTTTAATTGGGTATTTTCATTATCTCATTTTTATATTTTTTTAAATTGCCCGATAGGGTAAAAATTAACCCCTCGTTTTGCTAATCTTGATATTTTTTTTTCAGGCGGTTAAAATTATTTTGTTCAAGAGGAGATTATTTGCGGGATTTGACAATATGAAAAAACTTTCGACTATAGTAATTATAGCTATTTTGGCAGCAATTGCCTTCAGATTTATAAATATTAAATTTGGCGAATTTCAAAGAACAAAAATCGCTAAAGCCAATGCTGTTCCAAGTGTTGAAGTTGCGTTTGTAGAAGAACATGATATTTCAAAATCTATTGAAATAGCAGGCAGAATTGAATCAACCGATAAAGTGGATTTGGTTGCAAGAATTGATGGATATTTGCAAAAGAAGCATTTTTCGGAAGGTGATTTTGTTAAAAAAGGCCAAGTTTTGTTGACAATTGAGCCGACACAATATCTCAATAACTTAAATAAAGCGCGTGCAGACTTAGAAACGGCGAAGGCAAACCTTTATAAAACCACAAGAGATTACGAAAGAGGTGCTGAGCTTGTTAAGAAAGATTTTATTTCAAAATCAACTTATGACAGCCTCTATGCAGATAAATTATCTGCCGCAGCTTCCGTTAAAGCAGCAAGCGCCGCATTGGCAGAGGCACAAAGAAATTACGGATACACAAAAATAAAATCACCGATAGACGGTAAAATAGGTTCTTTAAATATTCAGGAAGGAAACTATGTGACAGTTGCCTCGGGAACGCTTGCCACAGTCACTAAGACAAATCCTATATATGTGAAATACAGTGTTGATTCCAAACAATTTGATGAATTAAAAAATAATGATTTTCTGCCTCAAAAAGGCCAAGAACCCGTAAAAGTTGATGTAATTTTATCAAACGGAAAAGTTTATCCTATAAAGGGTACTCAAGACTTTTTTGACAATCAAATTTCAACAACAACAGGCACTATAGATTTTAGAGCAACTATTGATAACTCAAATAATGAGCTAATTCCGGGCGACTTTGTAAAAGTTAAAGTTTATTCTAATAAAATTAATAAAGTTGCACTTGTGCCGCAAGATGTTGCCCTGCAGGATTCAAACGGAAGATTTGTATATACCGTTAACGAAGAAGGCTTGGCTGTTCCGAAATATTTTGAAGATATGGGACAGTATGAAAATTATTGGATTATCAAAAAAGGGCTTGAAGTAGGCGATAAATATATTACAACAGGTATAACTTCCCTAATGCCCAACAAAAAGGTAAAACCAATTGAACAACAAGCTGAGGTGGAGAATAAATAGATGAATATTTCCGCATTTTTCATTGAAAGACCGAGATTTGCTTTTGTTGTTTCTATTGTAATAATGCTTGTGGGTTTTATTGCGCTTAAAAACCTTCCTTTGGAAGATTATCCCACAATTACACCGCCTCAGGTATCGGTTATAGCGACATATACCGGTGCTTCTTCAGATGTTATAGAATCAACCGTTGCAGCGCCGATTGAATCTGCTGTTAACGGTGTTGAAAGAATGCTTTATATGACATCTGATTCAAAAGACGGCAGATATCAATTAACAATATTTTTTGAAGTAGGTTCAGACCCTGATATGAACGTTGTAAACGTTCAAAATAAAGTTTCACTCGTAACGGCGCGCTTGCCCGAGGAAGTTTCCCGCTACGGCTTAACCGTAAAACAAAATACAGGCGGGGGCGGATTGCTGTATTACGGTATTTATTCGCCCGATGGCAGTGCCGATTTAATTAAACTTTCAAACTATGCGGCTATATTTTTAAAAGACGAATTGGCGCGTATTAACGGTGTTGCCGAAGTTCAGGTATTCGGCGGAAAAGATTATTCAATGCGCATTTGGCTTGACAGCCAAAAAATGGCTTCTTTGAATGTTTCACCTTCGGAAGTTGCAAGCGCAATAAATGCGCAAAACGCACAAGTTTCGGCAGGCGCGCTCGGTACGGAACCGCTTGTAAATAAGCCCGAAATTACATTAACCTTGAAAACCCCCGGCAGGCTAAAAACGGTTGAAGAATTTGAAAATATAATAGTTCGTTCTGCCAGAGGTGCACAGACTATTAAGTTAAAAGATATTGCGCGCGTTGAACTTGCGGGCGAAAACTATGTAACGGCAGGTAAAGTTGATAATAAAGATGTTGCTGTTATGTCTGTTACGCAATTATCTTATGCAAATTCAATTGATGTTGCAAATAAATGCAACAAAAGAATGGAAGAATTATCAAAAACCTTCCCTGAAGGAATTAAATATTCCGTATTCTATAATGCAACAGATTCTGTTAAAGATTCACTATCGGAAGTTGTAAAAGCGATAATTCTTGCAATATTTATTGTTGTTGCAACGGTATATTTGTTCTTAGGGGATTGGAGAGCTTCAATTGTACCGTTCTGTGCAATTCCTGTTTCTTTAATCGGTACTTTTGCGGCCTTTTCGGCACTCGGCTTTTCGATTAATACTTTAACTTTGTTTGGTTTGGTGCTTGCTGTCGGTACGGTTGTAGATGATGCTATTGTTGTTGTCGAAAACGTGCAAAGGCATATTGAAATGGGCAAAAATCCGCATGACGCCGCTGTTGTTTCCATGGAAGAAGTATCATCTGCCGTTATAGCAACATCTTTAGTATTAATGGCGGTATTTGTTCCGGTTGCATTTATCCCCGGTATTACAGGTAAAATGTTTCAGCAGTTTGCTGTCACTATTGCGGTTTCAGTCGGTATTTCAACCGTTATGGCATTAACTTTAGCACCTGCATTATGTGCTATATTTTTAAGAAGTAAAGAAGACCTGCCAAAAAGAAGTTATTATGAAAAATATAGAGAACTGTATCATGACTTTTGGTCTGATAAAAACAATCTATCGACACCGGAAAAAATAAAAGCATGGGGAGAATTTCTTGCCTATGCTTGGGATGTTTCTCTTAAGAAATTTGACAGAGCGTTTGAGAGGACAAAAAAGAGTTATCTTCAAAGTTCGCAAAGTTTTGTTCAAAATGGGCTTAAAACAATCGGTGTATATTTGATTTTACTTTCTGCGCTTGTGTTTATAAAAGTTGCACTAATTCCTGACGGCTTTTTGCCTACGGAAGATTCAGGCGCAGTATTTGTTAACGTGCAATTGAAAGAAGGTACGTCTTTAGCAAAAACTAATGAGATAATTTCAAACCTTGTAAATGATGCTCTTGATAAAACAAAAGTACCGGGGGTACACAGTGTTTTAAGTTTAAATGGTTTTAACGGCCAGAATACAGCAATTCTAATTTTGAACCTTGATGAATGGAAAGGAAGATTAAAACCAAACTTCTTGAAGACGCTTTTTATGTCAAAAGAAAAGAAATTGCAATCTAAAAAAGAATTAAATGATATCATAGCAAATGTTAACGCGTTAGCCAAAAATTATCCTAATGCAAGAATTAATGCTGGTGTTCCGCCTGCAATCAGGGGCTTATCAATGTTTGACGGGGTTGAATATCAAATGCTTGATAAAGGGCAGAGAACTCCGCAGGAATTGTTCTTTGAAGCGCAAAAGTTCATGGTTAAAATTTCTCAAAATCCGAAATTTAACTATGCTTTTACGCAATATAACGCGAATACCCCTCAATTGGTATTAAAAATAGATTTTGAAAAAGTTTTAGCTCAGGGTATAAATATTCAAGATGTTTATACGGCGTTATCGAGCCAATTCGGTACATATTATGTTAATGACTTTAACTTGTACGGCCGTGTATTCAGGGTTATGATGTCGGCTGATGAACAATACAGAAATTCTATTGATTCAATTGATAAAGTATATGTGAAAACAGTATTTGGTACTTCCGCACCTTTATCTTCGGTAGTTTCAATTGAACCTGCAACAGGGCCTTATGATATTACAAGATTTAATATGTATAAATCAATTCAAATAATTGCTACTCAAGCAAAAGGCCAGTCAACGGGTAATGCTATTAAAGAAATGGAAAGAATGTCAAAAGAATATCTGCCTGAAGATATCGGTTTTGCATGGAGCGGTACATCATTACAAGAAATTGAATCTCAAGGTGCAACGGGTCCGATTGTAGTAATGTGCGTAATTTTCGTATATCTGTTCTTAGTAGCGCTATATGAAAGCTGGATGTTGCCAATCGGTGTTATGCTTATTGTACCGATTGCGGCGCTTGGGGCTTTAATTTTCCAATATGTTTGGGGAAATAGCTTTGATATTTATGCCAATATCGGACTGATTATGTTAATGGGTTTATCTGCAAAACAAGCTATTTTAATTATAGAATTTGCAAAAACAGAAAGAGAAAGCGGTTTATCAATTATAGACTCAGCCATGAAGGCTGCAAATATAAGGTTCAGGGCCGTAATAATGACTGTTTTAGCCTTTATTTTAGGTATTTTACCACTGGTATTTGCTCAGGGCCCCGGTTCAATGTCAAGAAATTCTCTGGGTGTAACGGTATTTGGCGGTATGACAGCTGCTGCCGTAGTCGGAACAATTATGGTGCCTGCATTTTATGTAATTTGTCAATCTTTAAGAGAAAATACATCAAAAAAATGGCATAATGGAAGTAAAAAAGGAAAAGCGAAGTATGAACAACAAAATTAAAATATCCGCTGCAATTCTCTGCTTTTTAATGCTTTCTATGGGCGCATATTGCCTTGATAACACTACTGAACTTGATAAGGGAAAAAGTATATTTAAAAAAGAAAAAACAAAGAAAATAAAAGTTAAACCCACAAAAGAAAAAAGACAGTATAAAGTTACACCGAAAGTTCAACAGGAATATTCTATACCCACTGATGTTTATATGAATGTAGGGGCTGAATCGGATAAATCGGTGCGTTTAGAGGGAAGCGTTGTAAAAGAAAATCCTGTTTTGAATTTGGCTGATTGTATAGAATTGGCACTTATTAATAATCCAAAAATTAAGGCTGCCTATGCAAAATCAGAAATTTCAAAATACCAAAAATGGGAAACGCTTTCAGGTTATGCTCCGCGCCTTGATTGGTCGAGTTCTATTAACAGAACAAAGCCCGATTTAACAATGCTTAGAAACGCAAATATGAATGTTTCTGCTTTTACAAAATATACCCTTGGCCAAATAGGCATTAAACAGCTTGTTTGGGATTTTGGTTATACTCAAAATCAATATACAATTAATAAAATAGATTTTGAAAAATCAAAAACAGAAATCGATAAAACCGTAAATGAAGTTGTAACTAATGTAAAAGATTCTTATTATAATTTGATGTATGCTTTTGACAGAAAGCAAGTTGCGCAAGATACACTTGAAGATTACACTAATATTTATCATCAGGCATTGGCTTTTTGGGAAGTCGGTACAACAACAAAAGTAGATGTTTTATTTGCGCAAACAAATCTTGAACAGGCAAGAGCGGATTTGATTTCCGCAAATAACAATATAGATATTGCTTATTCACAGCTTAATAATGCCATGGGCCTTCCTTTTGTTGATGCTTATACGATTAATACCAAAATTAATTATGAACCTGTATCAATAACAATGAAGGAATGTGTTGAAATAGCAAATGCTTCCCGCCCTGATTTAAAAGGAGCTATGTTAAATGTTGATATGGCAGATCAAGCGGTTAAATTATCTTGGAAAACAGTATTTCCGAAGTTAGAATTTCAGGCAAATTGGGCAACAGGCGGTATTGAAGATTGGACGGATAAAAACTGGTATAATCTTGGCGGTTTTTTGACTTTTCCGACAGTTAACCCTGTTTTATTAAGAAATCAAGTGAAAGAAGCGCGGGCGCAATATGAAGCAATGCAGTATGAAACAAAATCTCAATTAAATGATATTTATTACGACATACAAAATGTTTATACACGCTTAAAAGATGCAAAAGCGCGCATTCCTGTTTCTCAAACCGCGCTTGACAGGGCAAAAGAAAACTATGAATTAACTTCAGGCAGATATAAAGTAGGCTATGGTAACGTTATAGAATTAAAAGACGCGCAAGTTGCGCTATCAAGCGCAAAATTGGCTTATTACCAAACAATTTATGAATATAATTCTGCAAGGGCGAATTTAGAACGTGCAATAGGCCAAACAATTAAGCCTGATGAAATTACAACCATTGAAACAGAAATTGAAGCCCCGCAGGAGCTTTAAAATAAAGGCTTCTATTTCTCTCCAATAGAAGCCCTGAGTAGCAAATACGGCATTATACTTTTAAAGACGATAAAAGTCTTTAAAAGTTCCTGAATTTGTGTTGAAAAGAATTTATAATTTACAGCTTTTTACAAGAGCTTTTATATTTTCGTTTTGTATTTTTTCTATTATTTTATCAGAGATTAAATTACCGCAACCAAGCTCTTTTAACACTAAAGAAGCAAGAGCAATGTATTCATCCTGTAAAAAATTCAGATTTTTAGCTATGGAAGACGCGTATTCTTTTAAATTTAATTCTTGAATAACACTTAATGCTAATTTAAAACGGTGTGTATTGTATTCTTTTAATTCTTCCTTTAACCCTGAAAATTCGAGCGGAAGCAGTTTTAGCGCATTACATATTTCTTTTAAATCGTTTTTTGAATTTTTGTCTAAATCAAACGTGTAAATATCATTATCGGAAAATTCTTTAAATTTTTCTTTTGCAAGAATTAATGCATTTTTCGCGTATTGATTATTATAAGAATTAATTAACTTGATAAAGTCTAAAATGCGGTAATAGCCGATTGTATCAAGGCTGATATCCTCAGGGTAGCCTTCGATTAGGGTAGAAAATATTTGAATTATTTTATCTTGAGATAGATTTTTTAAATTATCAAAATCATTGTAGTCTAATAAATTTGCAATAATATTCACCTTAAAAGGATTGTCAAAACAGTGATTTACTATAAAATCAACGTTGTCTTGCCCTTTGTATGCACTAATGAAGCCAAGGGCGGATGTTTTTTCAAAATCATCCTCAGAATTAAGCACTATATTTTTCATTTTTTCATAAGTTTCGCTATCTTTAAATGCGCTTAATGTCTGGGCACATGCGCATTTCAAGGGTTCAAAATCGCAAAAGGCATATTTATTAAGGTATTCAAGAGCTAAGGGGTCTTGAATATATTTAAAATACAGTGCGCAGTATGTTTTTTGTTCAAGATTTCCGTTATTAAAAAGTTCTAAAATTTCATCCGTCAAATCTTCAGAGGCAAACTTTCGCCACGCATTGACAATTAAATTTTCAAAATCCGCACAATAAATTTCGGAAAATTTAAAAATTGTTCCGATATCTTCTTCGTTAATTAACTTAACAAAGTCATTTGTTATTCTTTCTTTTAAAAAAGGAAAAATGAAATCGCTGTTTTGGCATAATTCGCTAAAATCATCCAGTGAAGCGGTTTTTATCATGTTTAAAATTGTATTTTTTGATATACTTACATCTTTTGAGGTGATGTTTTTAATAAAATTGTTACTTGGCATGATTTTATTATTACATATTATGAAATTCTTGTGTATAATTGATTTAGATTAATTTATTCTTGAGGTGTTAAATGATTGATTTAAAATATAAAAAAATTCTTCTCAAAATATCCGGAGAAGCGCTTTTGGGTGCGCAAGAATTCGGAATAGACCCTAATCCTGTGCATTTCATAGCAACTGAAATTAAAAAAGCCCACGAAGCAGGGGTGCAGATTGCCATTGTTGTCGGGGGCGGAAATATTTTTAGAGGCATGAAAAATTCCTCAAAACTTGGCATGGATCAAGCCTCGGGAGATTATGTGGGCATGCTTGCAACCGTAATGAATGCAATAGCGCTTCAATCCGAACTTAGGAAGATTGGTGTGGAATGCAGAGTGCAAAGTGCAATTGATATTTCAAAAATTGCAGAACCCTACATCCGTTTTAAAGCAATAAGGCATTTAGAAAAAAACAGAGTAGTTATTTTTGCGGCAGGTACGGGAAATCCGTTTTTTACAACAGATACAGCTGCAGCACTTAGAGCGGCGGAAATCGGAGCTGATGCCATGCTAATGGCAAAAAATGGTGTAGATGGTGTATATTCTGATGATCCGAGAATTAACAAAAATGCCAAAAAATATGATAATATTAGTTATGATGATATTATTGTTAACGGTTTGAAGGTTATGGATTTAGCAAGCTGTGCGCTATGCAAACAAAATTCAATCCCGATACATGTTTTTGATTTTAACCTGAAAGACAGTATTTTGAAAATCTTAAAAGGCGAAGAAATAGGCACGACAGTTAAATAATTTAGGAGAATAAAATGATAGAAGAAATTGCAAAGCAGACAAATGAGAAAATGGATAAGTGCGTTAATCAGCTCAAGAAAGAACTGGCAAACGTTAGAACCGGCAGAGCTAACCCTATGATTTTAGATAAGGTTTTAGTTGATTATTACGGTGCACCTACCGGTTTAAGACAACTGGCGCAAGTTTCTGTTTCAGAAGGTACAACATTAGTTATCACTCCTTTTGATAAAACAATTTTAAAAGAAATCGAAAAAGCTATTGTTAAAGCTGAAATCGGTATAACTCCGCAATCAGACGGTGTTGTAATTCGTCTTTCATTCCCGCCTTTAACTCAAGACAGAAGAAAAGAATTAGCAAAAGAAGTTAAAGCATTAGGGGAAGATGCCAAGGTTGCAATCAGAAATGTAAGACGTGACAGCACTGACGCTGTTAAAAAACTTGAAAAATCTCAAAATCTGCCGGAAGACGCAATTAAAGACGGTACTGATAAGGTTCAAAAAATAACTGACAAGTTTATTAAAATAGTTGATGAAACCGTTTCATTAAAAGAAAAAGAAGTCATGGAGATATAAAAACCCGAGTGAAGCGAAGCGTAGGCAGACATGCCACGCTGAGCAAAACGAAGGCAAAAGGATGTGAAGCACGCACGCGGTTGCGATGAGCAAGCGCGAAGTGCGGAACTGGACTAAGGCGACGTAGGATAATCGAGGCTGCGAACGACAGCGACAGCGATTGTGTGCAATACAAAATATTTACCGGAAAACTATGGAAGAAGAAAACGTAAAGAAAAATAAGGCATTGAGGGTGATAACAGGGGTAGTTGTTTCTGTAATTGCCCTTTGTGCAATAATATTAGGCTCAATACCATTGTATTTGCTACTGCTTGTAATTGTTTTTCTGTGCTCAAGAGAATTTGTACAGGTATTAAAACATAAAGGATTTCATCCAAGCCTTCATATTATCGTATTTTCAGCATTTGTTTTTACAACGCTAACTTTTTTTCACAGATTTGATCTTGTTCCTTCAATGCTTACTTTAACAATATTGGCTTCGTTTTTAATAGTATTATTCAGAGGACGTCAGCCATATATTGTTAATGTTGCAACAACAACATTAGGTGCGCTTTATTGCGGTTGGCTTCCGTGTCATTTGTTGCTAATAAGGCAAATTGGCATGAATAGAGTCAGTGCTTTCCAATTTTCACCTTCCGAAGGATTGTTTCTTTTAATTTTTGTATTTATAGCCGTAGCCCTGACCGATATTGGTGCATATTATTTTGGTGTAAAATTCGGAAAACATAAACTGGCTGAAGTTGTAAGCCCTAAAAAAACAATAGAAGGCGCTGTAGGCGGTGGTTTGTGCGCCATTTTAATATCCGCGTTAGCAATCTTTTATACCAATTTAACCGTAGTGCAAGCCTTATTTGGCGGTTTAATTATAACTTTATCTGCCCAATTGGGTGATTTATCGGAATCTTTAATCAAGCGTGACGCGGGTGTTAAAGATTCGTCTGATATTCTTCCCGGCCATGGCGGTATGCTGGATAGGTTTGACGGGTATATTTTTGCTATTCCCATAGCATATTACTATTTTATCAATTTCTGTTGTAACCACAATATTTTGATTGAATTTATTGAATATCTAAAAGGTGCTGTAAATGCCTATTTCTAATGAACGTATAAAACAACTTTCGGAATTTCAAGAAAAATATGACTTAGAATTTAATGATATTGAGCTTTTAAATCAAGCCTTTATTCATAGCTCTTACACAAATGAGAATAATTTAGATGTTTCTCAATCTTATGAAAAGTTGGAATTTTATGGTGACGCTGTTTTAAAACTTGCAGTCAGCGATTTTTTATATAATCATTACACTGACTTTTCAGAAGGAGAATTGACAAAAGCCAGAGCCGAGATAGTTTCAGACAGAAATATTTTTGAATATGCTAAAATACTCGGTTTTTCAGATTTAATTATTTTGGGTAAAAATGAAAGAAAGCAAAAAGGCTATATAAAAGAATCAATTTTAGCATGTGCGTTTGAAGCCTTGCTTGGTGCTATATTTATTGAATATAAGGAAGAAGGCTATAAAAAAGCAAAAGAATTTTTATATTCAAATTTTATAGATGATATTTTATCTATTGATAAAAAAATGGAAAAAGTAAACCCAAAGGCACTTTTGCAGGAATATACCCAAGGACTGAATAAAAAATTGCCCGAATACATTATTACAAAAGAAATTGGCGCAGCACATAATAAAACTTTTTTTGTGGATGTGATATATGAAAATAAAGTAATTGGTCAAGGCTCTGCTTTAAGTATTAAAAAGGCGGAAAAAGAAGCTGCTTATGACGCTGTTAAAAAATTAAATTTAATAAAGGATTAAATATGGCAATAATTTCACCTTCTATCTTATCTGCTGATTTTTGCAATCTGGAAATTGATATAAAACGTGTTGAACCTTATGTAAAATGGCTTCATATAGATGTAATGGACGGGCATTTTGTGCCTAATATTACGATTGGTGTGCCTGTTGTTAAATCTATTAAAAAATGCACAAATCTTTTTTTAGATACTCATTTAATGATAGAAAATCCGCAAAATTATATTGAGCCTTTTAAAAATGCGGGAAGCGACCTTATAACATTCCATTACGAGGCTGTTTTTGATAATACAATTGACGTTATTAAAAAAATAAAATCTTATGATATTATGGCGGGTTTATCCATAAAGCCAAAAACCCCCGTAAATGCCATAAAAGACTATATTAAATATGCTGATTTAATTTTGGTAATGACTGTTGAACCGGGGTTTGGCGGGCAAAAATTTATGGAAGATTGTGCTAAAAAAATTAAAGAAATAAAAGAAATTTCTCCCGATATTTTAGTTCAGGCAGATGGCGGAATAAATGATAAAACGGCACAAATATGTCTTGAATATGGCGCAGATTCGCTGGTTGCGGGAAGTTATATATATAATGCCGAAAACATTGAAGAAGCTATTAAAAATTTGAAGCCGTTATTTTAACGGCTTCAAATATGTTTACGGGTTAAGCGTAGTAATCTAATTTAAGACCGTTACGCGTTAAGGAACGTACTTCATTGCAGTTAATATTTAACTTTTCACCCCTTTGGCTGTCATTTTGCGTATTTTTGTATGGCATAGAAGGGTTCGTCGCAATGGGGTTTGTTACCATTGTTTTTCCCGTTATTGCTTTAATAGGTTGTATCATATTAACCTCCTTTAAGCATATACGCTTTCGCATATTATATCACAGACATAAAAACTCCTCAATATTATTTTTTGCCTGTTTATATTATAATTAGTTTATGAAAGAAAAAATCATTGCAATAATCGGCAGACCGAATGTCGGAAAATCCACACTGGTAAACAGAATAGCAGGTAAAAGGTTATCTATAGTAGATGATAAACCAAATATTACCCGCGATAGAATTTATATAGACGCTTCCTGGCAGGGTAAAAATTTTATTCTTATTGATACAGGCGGTATTGTTGAAGGTAATGAGGATGAATTTGTTAAAAATATAAATGCGCAGGTTGAATTGGCAATTGAAGAAGCTGATTTAATATTGTTTGTTACAGATGCACAAACAGGTTTAAATCCTTACGATTATGATATAGCAAATAAGTTGCGCTCAATAGAGAAAAAAGTCTTACTCGTTGTAAATAAAGTTGATTCAAAGCACCAAGTTGATGATGCAAGTGAATTTTGGGCATTAGGTTTTTCTGAAATGCACCTGCTGTCGGCTCTCCATGGTGACGGCGGAGTGGGTGATTTATTAGACATTATTACTAAAGATATTGAACCTGCCCAAGATGAAAACAATGAAGATGAAGCAATAAAAATTGCAATAGTAGGCAAGCCAAATGCAGGCAAAAGTTCTATATTAAATAATCTTTTAAATAAACAAAGGGCAATTGTTTCAGATGTTTCAGGCACAACAAGAGATTCTATTGATGAAGAAATAATATACAAAGATAAGATATTCAGGCTTGTTGATACTGCAGGCATACGCAAAAAATCCAAAGTGGATTACGGCGTTGAAATGTTTGCTGTGGATAGGGCAATAAGGGCAATAAGAGAATGCGATGTTGCGCTTTTAGTAATAGATGCGCAGGAAGGGCTTTCCGACCAAGATAAAAAAATCGCAAGCATTTGTGAAAGTGCCGGCTGCGGGCTTATTTTAGCTTTTAACAAATGGGATTTAATTAAAAATGTTCAAACCCATAAGTTTGAAGCCGAGATTGAACGTCAGGCGCCGTTTTTAAACTATGCGCAAAAGATATATATTAGTGCAAAAACAGGTCAAAGACTTGAAGAAATATTCAAAATGGCAATTGCCGTTCAAGCTGAAAGAGAAAAAAGAATTTCAACAGGTCTTTTAAATAAGGTTATAAATGAAGCCTACAGCTTAAATCCCCCAACATCAATCAAAGGTAAACTTTTAAAAATATATTATTCTACACAAGCAAAAGTTAACCCGCCTACGTTTGTTATTTTTATCAATAACAAAGATTTAATTCAGGATAATTACAAACGCTATATGTATAAAAAAATAAGAGAAAATTTTGGATACAAGGGAGTGCCTATAGTTGTTTCATATAGGCAAAAGGGAGAGAAATAATGTTTTATATAACAATAATAGTAATGGCTTTACTTGCTTATTTAATCGGTTCAATTCCGACGGGATATTTAATCGTAAAAGCAAAAACAGGAACAGATATCAGAACGGTAGGTTCAGGTTCTACAGGCGCTACCAATGTTAAAAGAGTTTTAGGCAAAGGCTGGTTTTTTACCGTAATGGTGCTGGATGCTATAAAAGGTGCTTTCCCTGTTATATTGGCAAGAATATTTTTTAATGACCATTATGGAATTATAGCTGTTGTATCGGCTGTTTTTGTTATCATTGGACATTCCAAGCCGATATTTTTGCAATTTAAAGGCGGCAAATCGGTTGCATCAGGCGTCGGCACATTAATTGCACTTAATTCTATTGTCGGTATTTCAATTGCTGTTATATGGGCAATAATCACTTATATTTCCAAATATGTTTCACTTGGTTCTATTATTGCAATTGCAATATCTCCGATTTTAATGTATTACTTAAAAAACCCAATAGGTTATACGATTTATTGCCTTATTGCGGCAATTTATATTATTTATCTTCACAGACAAAATATCCAAAGGCTCATAAAAGGCGAAGAAAACAAGGTACGCTAAATATTTTTATTTTTTCTTTCTTGCATTAAGCAATTTTTACTAAAAAAATAACTTTATATAAATAATTCTAACGATAAATTATTTGAGGGCGGGAGAGAAAAATGGGTGTAAACGGAGTATCATCAGCTAATGTTTTTGTAACTAATAATAAGCAAAATGCAAATAGTTACGGTTTAAGAGTAGCTAAACAAAGACAAGAAGATATGGCTATTTTAATGATGAATAAAGATAGCGAAGCTGTTAACAAAAATGGGAATATAGCAGGCCTTGGGGCAGGTATCGGCGGAGCGGGAACTATTGGAGCTTTGGCGCTAGGTATAGCGGGCGGGCCTGTTGGGCTGGTTATAGCTGCTGCAGGCATTGGTATTGCAGGTATAGCAGGCGGCGGAATATTCGCAGGCAAAGGAATAAGTGCTTCAACACAACTAAATCAAGACACAAGATTTTATGAACTTGCAACAAGTGATGAAAGACCGGATACGGATTTAGGTTTATTGGGAAATACGCTGGCAAAATTCAGTGTAAATAATAGCGACATTCCTTCGCAAGAAAAAAGGGATGAATATGCACAAATGCTTGAAGGCGGAAAGGATTTGCGTGCCTTAACAATTTATGAATCTGAAGCTGTTAACGGAACATCCGATTATGCAGAGCTTCATGATATAAAAATTGATTCCGCTCTATTCACTTCTCAAACAAAAAATACCGATATAGATAGCCGGCTTCAATATGAAGGATATAGTGAAAATGTTATCACAACCGATAAAGAATATGGGCAGGTATTTACAACATTTGCTTCAACATTAGATAACGGATTAACCGATGAACAAATGGATAAATTGGTCAATATTGCTTCGGCACTTTCAACAAATTTAGATTTTTCGGATGATGCAGAATTTTTTGATGTTAACGGTGACGGTTTGTTGAATTATGCTGATTTGTATTCTTTAAAAATGGACTCAAACAGTGATACAAAGGCAGAATTTGACAAAGTTAAAGACATAGACTGGTCATCATCGGAATTTAAAGATACGCTTGATATCACAATGGCAGAAGCATTAAAGAAATTCGACTTTAACGGGGACGGTAATGTTGACAATAATGACAGAGATTTAATGCTTAACAGCGCAAAAGGTGCAAGCAAGGATATTAACGGCGACGGCAAAATTGACGATAAAGATGATGAAATTTTGACAAGCTATCTTCAGGCAAATGTTTCGCGCTTAGAACGTTTAAAACAAGAAACGAATGCGCTTGAGGAAGCTATGGGCGGAGAAAAATGTATAAGCATTCTTGAAAATGCACTTGGTGCTTAAAATAAAATGCTAAGTGTGCGCGATTTCGTTCACGCGACTATCCCTTAAAAGGGGAGTGCTCTGCGTTTTATATAAAGTTTTTAATTTAAAGCAATAAAAAATGCGTAGTGGCGCGATTTCGTTCACGCGACTATCCCTTAAAAGGGG
>JAFVFO010000040.1 GCA_017475485.1 Candidatus Gastranaerophilales bacterium
AGCTACGTCCGCTCATATAATATTCAATTGTATTTAGTGCTTCTGACGCTCAATTGGTAGAGTAAACTCTACGTTCTGTGGTCAAGCCACGTTGCCTTCGGCAATTGAGCTACGTCCGCTCATATAATATTCAATTGTATTTAGTGCTTCTGACGCTCAATTGGTAGAGTAAACTCTACGTTCTGTGGTCAAGCCACGTTGCCTTCGGCAATTGAGCTACGTCCGCATCCTATGAAAAAATTTTCTTACGGAACTTGTGTTCCGTTGAAAATTTTGAATAGGCCATGGTGTGTGAGTACCAATTCGGCAAGCGAGGAGCTTGGCGGATTGGTATGAAACCGTACCTATATTTGTCAATTTTCAAACTTGGCTTCTGACGCTCAATCAAATACAATATAGTAATGTTTTGAATATCTGCGGGCAAGTTGAAGCCATACCCTTTGATAATATTTAACACTAAACATTACATTTTTGCAATAAATATCTTGAGAAATATTAAAATAGAGTTATAATAAATATAGACGGGGTTGCGGTAACGTCAATTACCTTCCTCGCTTAATTGATGTCGAAGTGGCTCTTACTTGTTGTAAGGGTCACTTCTTATTATGTATAAAATCAAAAACAATATTACCAATGTTAAATTGAAATTATCCATAAGCATTCTCCTTTCTTAAGGACTATCGACTTTTGTCGAAGTATATTGTTGCCGCCGTAGTCCCGTATCGAAAGTGTCTGCGAGGTATTCCCGTCTAATATTTATAGTTCTTTTTCGTGTTCTCTGACGTAATCTATGATCAATTTTGAAGCTAAATTACCGGCTGAGCGTGTTTCTTTTTCAGCTAATTTTTTGAATTTTTCGTAAATATTGTTATCAATTAAAATTGTAAACCTCTTTTTTTCTTCAACCATTGTATAAAACCTTTATAATAAAATTACCAACTTTTTATAAGTTTATTATAATCTTTATTACAAACTTATTGATATTGAAGAAAAAGAAAATGAATTTGAAAATTTAAGATAATAATTTATCTAATCGCTCCATTGCTTCTTTGGTATCTTCGTATGTTCCAAAAGCAGTTAAGCGCAAATAGCCTTCGCCAAATTTGCCAAATCCGGCCCCGGGAGTACCTACAATACCAATTTCATTCAAAAGATAATCGAAAAATTCCCATGAACCCATGTTATTAGGGCATTTTAACCAAATATAAGGAGAATTTACACCGCCCGTAAAATATATGTTATGCTTAGTTAGGGTTTGCGCCATGATACGCGCATTATTTTTATAATAGTTAATGTTTTCCCTTATTTCTTTTTGGCCTTCTTCGCTGAATACCGCTTCTGCCCCTCTTTGTATAATATATGCGACGCCGTTAAATTTTGTGGTTTGTCTTCTTAGCCACATTTTATTAAGGTTCATATCATCAAAATTTAAATCGTTAGGTACAACCGTATATCCGCAGCGAGTGCCTGTAAAACCTGCCATTTTGGATAGAGAGCAAATTTCAAGAGCGCATTTTTTTGCTCCTTCGATTTCAAAAATGCTTTTCGGAAGCTCGCTATCTCTTTCTATGAAGCATTCATAAGCAGCGTCATAAATAATAATTGCATTATTTTTAAGTGCCCAATCAACCCATATTTTTAATTGTTCTTTGGTATAAACAGCACCTGTCGGGTTATTTGGAGAGCAAATATATGCTATATCCGCTTTATAGCTGTCATTCGGAATAGGAAGAAAATCATTTTCCTTATCTGCTTTGATATAGGTTATTTTTCTGCCGTTCATAATATTTGTATCAACATAAGCAGGATAAACAGGGTCAGGTATTAAAACTTTATTTTCAATTGAAAATAAATCTAAAATGTTGCCTACGTCTGACTTTGCACCGTCTGATATAAAAATTTCATTTAATTCCAATTTAACATTATTTTTAAGATAGTAGCTTTGGATTTTTTCTTTTAAAAAGTCGTATCCCTGTTCCGGCCCATATCCGTGAAAGCCTTTATAAGTGCCCATTTCATCAACCGCATTGTGCATGGCAGCAATTACGGATTTACAAAGCGGTCTTGTAACATCACCTATCCCAAGGCGAATAACCTTTTTATCAGGGTTTTTATCGCAAAATTCCTTTACTTTTCTTTTTACTGTAGAGAACAAATAACTTGTTTCAAGATTTTTATAATTGTCGTTAATTTTCATAATGCCTCCGGTATGCTAAATTATAGCCTTAACGTAACTCAATTGTCAAAGATGCGTCAACAGGACGCGCCATAATGCCATGGGCAGGGGGTTTCATGTATTTAAGAGTATCTCTGACAACTTTATTAATAGAAGAATCAATTGCGCTCGAACCTGATGTTTGGAGCATTTTAATTGATTGAATATCGCCGTTTCCTGCAATTCTAATGTTTACCGTAACAAGTTTATTTATAGGTATATCATTAACAAGAAGCAAGTCGTTTTGCAGGTTTAATTTAATATTTTTACCTGTTAATTGAAGAAATTTTGTATAATTTTGTTTGTCTATAAGGCTTTGCGGAACTTCCCATGCAACTTTAGCTACACTCGGGCTGTAGGTTGGTTTGGTTGAAATCGGCTGTTGAATTGAAAATTCTTCAATATCTCTTTGCCTTGGAATTAACCTTGCCTGATGTGAGGGATTATAATCATCTTCATCATACAATGTTCCGAGCCCCGAAATGTCTTCTACGTCATCAGGCAGGGAATCTTGCATTTCTTTGGAATCTATATCCGCAATTTGCGCATTATTTACACCTTTAATTGAAATTACGGCAAAGCCAAACAAAAATACAAACATAACAAAAAGCGCAATAATTGCATGTCTGTGCTTAGATTTCATTATTGTTTTAATTTGGGGCAATTCTATATTTTTCATATCTGAAAATATAGAATCAATAACTTTTTTGCTTTGTATTTTACCCATTTCATTTTGTTCGGTTTTATCAATATTTTCAAGCGGAGTGTAAGGCTTTTGCCTGTCATGACGCTCTATTAAAGGAGATTGTTCCTCAACATCTTCATCTTGATAAGTTTCTTGCATTTGTGTTTTATTAAGGCTTTTTTCAAGTTCATTTACTTGTTCGTTAGCAATTGAAGGCGAAATAGGCTGTATTTTTTGTTCATATTTTCTGATTAAATTAGGATAATGGCGAATATTATTTGCAAGATTTTCAAATTCCATGGTATCTATAAAACGGCTTCTGCAAGAATCGCAATTCATAAGATGTTGGATTAATTGGCTTTTATATATGCTTGATAAGTCGTTATCTATGAATTTTAAAAATAATCCAAGACAATCCGCATGTTTTCCAAGCAGCGAGCGCGAAGGAACGGAATGTCTTGCGAGAGAAGTAAATTTCTTTAAATCAAATATTAAATCAAGGGTAGGATAGTAAAACTTAGAATCGCAAGAACACCCTAAAACGCTTTTTGCCTCAATGAAACCAATCATTTTGGCTTCTTTAATTTTAGAGCCGATTTGTACTACAAAATAAAAGTTCGGCATAATATCGACTTCGGAATGTATTTTCGGTATTTTTATAGTTTTTTCTTTATATAATGTAATGACATCAATTCTATAGTTTCCATAATAAATATCGGTTATTTTGAATTCTTCAAATAAAATAGGAATGGTATGAACACTTCTTTTGGTGTCAACCCTAAGCCTTTTTGACTGCAGGTAATTAAGCGCACAATTAATGCCGAGCATATCAATCATGCCTCTTTTTCTTATTTGAGGCTCACTCATACCACTCGCCAATATTTTTGCGTTATACGCAAGCTGATCGCTTATTTCGATGATGTCTAAATTAGGCATTAATTAATACCGATATACTGTTAATTATAATGTGACACATAAATGTAAATTTTTCAAAAAATTAATATAAAAAATTACAAATTTGTTGCATTTTCTTAATAAAAAAATTTACTCTTTTCGTTTATTTATTTTTATAATACAATTTTATTACTATGAAGAAAGATTTTTTATTAGAAGTATTGGTTCAAGAGCTTCCCTATAAATTTATTCCCGGTGCAATTGCACAATTAAAAAGCTCATTTACAAATTTATTTAAAGAAAATGCCTTGGCTTATGATGATATCAAGGTTTACGCTACACCGAGAAGATTGGCTGTTTTGGTTTCCAACCTTGCAGTTGAACAGGAAACCGTTGAAAAAGATGTCAAAGGTCCTATTTTAAATATTGCCCGCGATGAAAACGGGAAATATACACCTGCCGGGCTTGGCTTTGCCAAGAAAAATAACGTTGAAGAAAGCGCATTATACGAAAAAGATAACTATATCTGGGCTCATATTTTAGTTAAAGGTAAAACCGCTTCTGAAATATTGGCAGATAATATTGAAACCTTAATTTTGAAATTGCAGGGTTCACATTTTATGCGCTGGGGAAGCCACAGTGAAAAGTTTTCGCGTCCTATTGAAAATGTTGTTGCGCTTTTAGGGCATGAGGTTGTTAATCTTAAAATTATTGATAAAAAAGCGACTAACAAAACTCAAGGGCACAGATATTCTAAAAACCGCGAACTTGTTATAGATGAACCTAAAAATTATCTTGAAACTTTAAAAAAAGGTAATGTAATAGCTTCGCAAGAAGAAAGACGCGAGCTTATTATTTCTTCCGCTAAAAAATGCGCGCAGGAAAATAACCTTGAAATTCATTTTGATAATATGGAAGAATTGCTTGAAGAAGTCACATTTATTACAGAATACCCCGTTGCTGTGTTATGTAATTTTGATAAAAAATACCTTGCAATCCCTTCTATTGTTACAACAACGGTTATGACTTCTCATCAAAGATATTTTCCCCTGTGGGATAAAGAAGGAAGATTATCAAACTACTTTATTACCATGGCAAATTATGTCGGTGATGAATTTCAAAATATTCAAAGAGGCAATCAAAGAGTTATTGCAGCAAGGCTTGAAGACGGTATATTTTTCTATGAAGAAGATACAAAAACAAAACTTATTGATAAACTTGATAACTTAAAAGGAATGACCTTCCAAAAAGGTTTAGGTACTTTGTTTGATAAAACTCAAAGAATGATTAAATTGTCTGATTTTATTGCAGATAGTTTAAAAATTCAAGATAAGAAAGATATTATAAGAACGGCAACTTTATCTAAATGCGATTTATCAACAAAATTAGTATTTGAATTTACCGAATTACAAGGCTTTATCGGTGAAAATTATGCTTCTTTAGATAAAGAAAATTCAAAAGTTTCAAAAGGAATTTGCGAACATTATTTCCCCTTGGCTTCAAATTCTGAATTGCCAAGCGAAACAGAAGGACAAATAGTTTCAATTGCCGATAAAACAGATACTATTTGCGCTTTATTTATTTCAACACAAAAAGAAAATAAGAAAAAACGTCCTACGGGTTCTAACGACCCGCTTGGTGCAAGAAGAAGCGCTATCGGCATTTTAAGAACGATAATCGAAAAGAATTTGAATATTAATTTAGAAAATATTATGAAATATTCGCTTTCTTTATTATCCGAAGAGTTTTCAATTGAGCTTGAAGATACCATTCAAGAGGAATTAAATGATTTCTTTATTCAAAGATTATTGTTTATGTATGAAAAAGAATTTTCATCAAATGTTGTTAATTCGCTTGCAAAGTTTAATGCCCTCAGGGACTTAAATGCTTTCATAGACCGCGCTAAAACTTTGCAAAAATATCAAAATGATTCTAATTTTGAAAAAATCAAAGAAAATGCAACAAGAGTTGTCAGAATTTTAAAAGATTTCAGTGATAAAAATGTTGATGAAAAATTATTCAATACATCCGAAGAAAAAGCGCTATATGAAGCAATTAAAGCCCATAACGCAAAGGCGGATAATCTTGATGAATATATTAAATCGCTTAATTCATTAATAGAACCTATTTCTAATTTCTTTGATAAAGTTTTAGTTATGGATAAAGATGAATTGGTTAAAAACAACAGATTAATGCTGTTAAATAACCTTGCCGATAAATTCAGAGTTATTTGCGATTTTGAAAAATTATAATGCTTACAATAATAATTAAAACAAACAATTCGGAAGATACCATATCTGAAACGCTTGAATCCGTAAAAGATTTAGGTGAAATTGTTGTCATAGATGAACATTCAACAGATGATACGATTTTAATTGCAAAAGAATATAAAGCAAAGATAGTTTATTCTTCGATAATAGAATTTTGCGATATATTTAAACAGGTAATTTCAGAAATTGAAAACGACTGGATATTATTTTTGGAAGGGAATGAGGTTGTTCCCGAGCTTTTAGGAAATGATATTTTAAATTATATAGAAAATCCTAAGAAAAATAAAAATGTTTTATTTTTGGCAAATAAACTTTTTTATTTGGATAAGGAAATTAAAGCCTCAAGAGAATTGAAGCCAAAATTATTCAAAAAAGGATTTATAGAACTTAAAAATAATTATTCAACGGAATTAAAGCCTCTTAAAACAAAAACATACAAGTTGTCGAAGGGCTATAAAGATAATAAAAACTGTATTTTAAAATTTCAAAAACAAAGTATAACTGAAATTTTGAAAAATGAACCGGAAAAAATTTCAATTGAATTAAAAGAAATAAGTACTTTTAAAAACAGTGTATTTTTTAAACCTTTATTCGGATTTTTAAATATATATTTTATAAAAGGTGCTGTATTTGACGGCAAAAAAGGATATATTTATAGTTTTTATAAAGCGGCAGAACTTTTTTTAGCCGAATGTATAAAATATGAAAAACAAAGTTCAAAATAAGAAAGCCTGTTATGGAAGATAACAAACCCAAAAAAAAGAAGAAAAAACCAAAATATAAAACCTTAAATATCAAAAATTGGGGCATTAATTATGATAAAAATGAATATCAAGAAATCATTTTATCAAATTCTAATCATCCTGAAATTATGAAATAGGCTTATTTATTTTCCTGCTGGCTCATTTGAAGGCTGTCATTCTGCTTCATTTCCTGAAGTCTTTGCTGGCCGTTCATAACAACTTGGTATAATCTGTTAAGGTCTTGTTCTAAGTTATTTAAAAGTTGTTGAGCATATTCCTGAGATTCTTCTCTCATTCTTATAGCATCATTTTTGGCATTAATTCGGAGTTCCTGTGCTTCATTAAATGAGGCCATTTTAATCTGCTGGCATTCATCAAAAACAGTTTGTCTGAATTTTTCGGCATGTTCTTCCATTGCCTTATTCAGCGAAGATTCATTTAATAATTTATATCTTTCGTTTTCAGCATCTTGTATAATGCGTTCTGCTCTTAGTTTTGCTTCTTGTATAATTTCATCTTTTCTTTTCAAAATTGTTCTTGCGTCATTAATTTCATCAGAAATTGCATTAGGAAAAGAATTGACAATTCTATACAATTCTTTTGTATTAACAATCATACGACCGGGAAATATCGGAATTCCGTCATCACACAATGCGCTTAAATCATCAATTAAATCAAACATTTTATTTACAGATTCCGTCATTTTATTTCAAAGCCTTTCTCATGTCTAGTTGTATGCTGTTTAGTTCACCTTTTAACATTTTGTTGTCATCAAGCTGCTTCATGCTTTTATGTAAATATTGTACCACACATTTTGGAACAAATTTAGAAATATCGGTTTTGTAACTTGATAATTCTCTAACTATACTTGATGATATAAAGTTATGCTCCGGTTTTGTAGATAAAAACACTGTATCTATATCAGGAGCAATTACTTGATTAGTTTGGCACAACTGCACTTCGTATTCAAAGTCGGTTATGGTTCTCAATCCTCTGATTAAAAATTTTGCACCAATGCTTCTTGCGTATTCAACGGTTAAGCCGTTAAAATAATCTACAGAAACATTTTTCATATTTATTGTTGCATTTCTTATTAATTCTAAACGTGTTTCTATATCTAAAAAAGATTTTTTAGCAGGATGATTTAAAACGGCAATTACAACCTCATCAAACATAGCGCTTGCACGTTCTAAAACATCAAGGTGTCCGTTTGTAATCGGGTCAAAACTACCGGGATATAATGCAATTTTTTTATTAGATATATCTGTATCTGTCATATCTAATATTATATTATTAAAAAATTCTCATGTTCAATAAGCGCAAAAAATATTTCATAATTTGTAAAATATTTTTACAAATTATTCTGCACTTTGCGCGCTTTCAATAAGCTCTATTAATTTATCCTGCCAGCCGGCATCTTTTTTAATAAAATAATCTGCCCCGCCGTTTAAACATTTAACTTTGTTTTCGGCCTTTGTGGAAGCAGTAATGATAACTATTTTAGTATTCAGATTATTTTTGGTAATGATTTTTTTTGTTTCATGAAGCAGGGTATAGCCTTCTTGTTCGGTTGAAACAAATAAATCCATAATAACAAAGGCAAAATTTGACTTAACAAAAGCATTTAAGCCCGTAAATATATCTTTTGCAACCTGTACATTATAGCCTAAGTTCCTAAATAATATTTTCAATTGATATGTAACAACACCTATATCATCAATAACTAAAATATTGTTTGACGTAGGGTTAAAAGGTGCGTCTTCAATAGGATTTAGCGCTGATTTTAATTTTACAACAGCGTCGAGCAGATTTTCTTCCGTAACATCACTGTTTTTGGGAATATTTGCAAGCTCAAAAATTTGTTTAACAAGTTCTTGGTTTAATTCTACTTTATTGTCATCATTCATGTTTTCCACCGTTATTTTCATCTGAAATTTCAGTTATACGAAGTCCGAAGTTATCTTCTATAATAACTACTTCTCCGCGCGCAACTTCAGAACCGTTTGCCAAAAGTTTAATAGGCTGTGTGGTTTTATTGTCTAAATCAATTATAGAACCTTTTGTAATATCAAGCACTTTTTTTAAAGGAACATCAGTTTCACCCAAAATTACCGATAATTCAAGTTCAACATCTAATAAAAGATTGTATGTTGTTGATTTCGGCTCTTTTTTGGGCTTTTCAACATTTTCCAATGATGAAATATCGAGTTTTTTAGGTTCTGATGCCAAATACTACTCCTTTACCTTGTATTGGTTCATTATTTTGACGCATATCCTATTTTGCGCGACTCCCGGCACTACAAAAAACTTTTTTTTCTTATTAATGCAGGCAATCAGTTCTTCATTGAGTTTCTGATCTAATTTTATAACATCTCCTGCTTTTAATTCAAGTACATCATTAATTTCAATATTTGTTGTGCCTAATATAACCTGCATTTCAAGCTCTGCATTTTTAATTCGCTCGAGTGTTTCATTTTTACCTATTTCATTTGCAACAACTGCCGCATGCTGATAAATATATTGCGGAGTCAACTTGGGCAAAACAGTTTCCAATACAGGATAGGGGAAGCAAATATTCATTAAGCCAAAATTCTTTTGCCCTAAACGTACTTCAAAAGATATCAATGTGACAATTTCGCCTGATGTCGTAATAGGCATTGTATGATAACCGTTTACAAGGGTTACAAATTCAGACTTCATGGGAAGAATTGTTCCCCATGCTTCTTCTAAAATTTTAATTATTTTTTCTACAAATTTAATTGTTAAAAGTTCTTCAATTTGGGTTAATTCTTTGCCTAAATCACCCGACATTCCTGCCCCGCCAAGCATTCTATCCAATACAACAGATAATACTTCAGGACTCATACCCATTGAAATTTCGCCTGATAGGGGGTTCAATTTGAAAATAATATTTTGAACATGAGATGGCATTGAACAGATATATTCTTCATAGGTCAACTGGTCAACTGAAATAACGTCAATTTCGACTTCCATTCTTAAATAGCCTGTCATATATGTAGCAAGATGTTTCACGAAATCTCTATGAATATCTTGCAAGGCTTTTAAGTGTTCTTTTGAAAATTTATCGGGGCGTCTAAAGTTGTACAGCTTTGCACCGCGCTTAAAGTCTTCTGAAATCGCGGTTTCTATATTTATGTTAGAACTTCCATCGTGTTCTAAATTATCATCAAAATTAAAATCTTGTTCTTCCATTTATCAGCATGCTCTCTATTTTAATATTACTATTTGGTATTCATTTTGTCTAGCATATAGGAGTTGTATATTTTTCGGTTATAATAATTTTATGCAGAAACTTGAGTTATTATCCCCCGCTAAAGATTATAAATGTGCTATAAGTGCAATTAATTGCGGTGCAGATGCAATATATATCGGTGCACCTTCATTCGGTGCAAGGCAAAATGCAGGCAATTCTTTAGAAGATATTAAAAAAATTATAGATTATGCTCATCTTTTTAATGTAAAAGTTTATATAACAATTAATACGATTTTGAATGATGAAGAACTAAAAGAAGCAAAGAAGTTAATCGAAAAACTTTATGAAATTAAGACAGACGCCATTATTATTCAGGATTTTGGACTTTTAAATTTATCGCTTAATAACGCATTACCGCCAATTCCTATACATATTAGCACACAATGTGACAACAGAAATGTTGAAAAAATAAAATTTTTTGAAGAAATAGGTGCAAAAAGAGTTATTTTAGCGCGCGAATTATCCGTTGATGAAATAAAAAAAATCAAAAAAAATACTCATATAGAATTAGAACATTTTATTCATGGTGCATTGTGCGTATCTTATTCAGGGCAGTGTTATATGTCTGAATATATTGGTAAAAGAAGCGCGAATAGGGGAATGTGCGCTCAGGCTTGCAGGAAAAAGTATTCTCTTATTGATGATAAGGGAAACTATCTTGTAAAAAATAAATATATGCTTTCTTTGAAAGATAATAACTTATCAAATCACCTTGATAAATTAATTGAAGCAGGAATTATAAGTTTCAAAATTGAAGGCAGATTAAAAGATGAAAATTACGTCAAAAATGTAACTCTTTTTTATCATAATTTATTAAAAAAATACCCAAGATTATCCCATGGCAAAGTAATTTCAGATTTTAGCCCAAATATTAATAAAACTTTTAACCGCTTATATTGCGACGATTATTTGTTTAAGAAAAAAGATAATATTTATAATTTTTCTACCCCGAAATCTCAAGGAGAATATATAGGGCAGGTAATAAGTGCGAATTCAGATAATTTTACAATAGAAACAAAATACTCTCTTTCAATGCAAGACGGGCTTTGTTTTATTCAAAATGATGAATTATCGGGGTGTTTGATAAATAAATGCGAAAAAATAAAAGGCGGTTATAAGGTTTACCCGAACAAAAAACTTCAATTAAAACAAAATCAAAAAATTTATCGAAATATTGATACCGAATTTAATAAAACACTTGAACATTCGCATATAATGCGAAAATTGAGCGTTAAATTTACCGTATATAATCAAAATATTGAAGTAAGGGATGAATTTAACAATAAAGTTGAATTAATTTTTAGCGCTGAACCTGCAAAAAATATTGAAAGTATGAAAAATAATTTCAAAAAATCATTATCCAAAACAACGGATACTCCTTATTTTGTTGAAAACATAGATTTCAAATGCGACATTATGCCATTTTTAGCGGTATCTGAAATCAATAAATTAAGAAACGAAATATTAAATAAATTGAGCGAAAAAATCTTATCAAAATACAAAGTTAAAAAGCAAAAACCCGTTGATATTGCACAATTTCCCGATAAAGGGGGAGATTATCATTTAAATGTACATAATAAATCTGCAAAAGAATTTTACGAACTTTGCAACTGTAAAGTATCGGAAAATAGTTTTGAGAGCATTAAAAACCATAAAGGTAAAGAATTAATGCGCATGCGCCACTGTTTAAGGCGCGCGGTTTGCGGCTGCAATGATAATCGAAAGCTGTTTTTAGAAGATGAAAAGAAAGTAAAATACCCGCTTTTATTTGATTGCAAAAATTGTGAAATGGCAGTTTTAGCACCTTGTTAGCTAAAAATAATATGATAATATAGATAATTAGTTTAAAAGTTATCATAAAAAATAAAGAACATTTAAAACTAAATATAGACGGGAATACCTCGAGCACAACCTTTTATAAGGACTATGGCAGCAAAATACTTCGGTCGTATGGTCGATAGTCTTTAGAAAGGAGGGCTTAAATTATGCAAGAAATCATTTTGATTTTAATTTTAGTCTTTTTGATATTATTCATAATAAGAAGTACTCCAACCCGTAAAGGCTAGAGTACTTCGGTCTCAAATCCGAGGAAGGTAATTGCAGTTACCGAAACCCCGTCTGTATTTTTATTATAGTGCCGCAGAAATCAAAATGTTGAATTTTGATTTCGAGGTACACATATTTTCATTATAGTGCCGCAGAAATCAAAATGTTGAATTTTGATTTCGAGGTACACATATTTTCATTATAGTGCCGCAGAAATCAAAATGTTGAATTTTGATTTCGAGGTACATATATTAATTATAACTCTATTTTTAAATTTCTCAATGCCTTTTGTTAAAATTTATTGAAATATTAATAAGTGTAAACTTTAGTTAAAACACCTGAATTTATTAGAAATAGTCCGTTTCCGCCAATCCGTCAACAAGCACAAATCTTCCTAAAGGTACAACTTCGCAATAATTTTTCAGACTGTCTATAAAGCATTGATTTTCGCAAAATCCGCCTGAAATACATATTTTATCAGGATTTTTTGCAAAATTCCATGCGTTGAACGCAATGCCATGGATAAATTTTGAAATTGCAACATCGCACCCCAAACCCTTTGCAACATCATCCATAATGCGCTCTAAACCAAAAATACCGCAAGTGATAGAATATTTTTCGCTGTTAAATTTTAAATCGTCAAGATTAACATCGTAAAACTTTAAAAGCATTTCAACCGTTGCACCGGTTGCTGAAGCGCAAGAATTATTCCAGTTCATATCTTTAAACTTTTTATTTTGATATTGAACATATTTTATATCTCTTGAACCTAAATCAAGTACAATAAAATTATCTTCCAAATATTTTTTAGCACCCAAAGCAAGCGCAACAACTTCATTTTCATATATATCTTTAACATCAAAAAGGCTATGACCGGTGCATTTTGTAATATTTTTAATCTCCTGTTTTTTAAAATCAGCACTTTTTATAACGTCATATTCACGCTTATTTTCAGAGATTTTTAGAATTTTTGTATATGTTGTGCCTGAATCTATATATATTTTCATCTTAATTTAATAAATGCCTCAATTTTTGCCTTAGCGCTGTTTGTCGGAATATTATCTATATCTATTAATAATCCGCCTGTTTTATTTGCAAGATATTTTGCAACAGTAGTTTTTGAACAAAATGACTGGGTAAAAAATACTGTCGGAATATCATCCGTATATGTTTCTATTTCCCAATCTCCGGGATATTGCGCCTCAACTGCGCGACTCCAGCCATACACCCAAGTATTATCCGGAAAAATATCTAAAATATCAAGGTCATTAGGCGGTACTCCCCAAAATCCAAAACTTGGTTTTACTTCTTCAAGATATGAGTAATCTTTTCTTTCATAAATATTTTTTGTAATCAATTCAATTTTATTCTTCAAGGGCAGATTACTTTTTGAAATAGGCAGTTTAAGATTAGCAATATCGGGGCATTTATCTTCAAAAACAGATTTTTCAACCAAAAACCCCATATCAGATAAAATATGAGAAATAAAATAAGCACTGTCGCATTTATCTTTGCCTGTGGGAGCCAGTATTTTTATAATTCTATCTTTTAAATATAGCGCATTATTGTAAATATTTTTTATAATTACACAATAATTATCGGGAATAAATTTTAAATCGGGATAATTATAATTAATATCAAGGTCAACCCAAACTGCCTTAGGATAGGCTTTTTTAGTACTTTCAATTAAATCAATTCTCGGGTATCCCCAAAATGCTATTATATCTTTCATATAATAATTTTATCTTAAAAATATTTTTATGTTATTCTTATAGCAATGGAAAAAGAAATTTTAAACGTTATAGAGAATTCTTCTAAAATTTTAATTATTACTCACGTTAATCCTGACGGTGATACTTTAGGTTCTGCAAGTGCGCTGAAATCATTTATAGGTGATAAGTGTGATATATTAATTCAAATTGAAGATAATTTTCAATTCCCTTCAACATACCATTTTTTACCGCATTTGAATAATGCGCTTAATTTTTCAACATTGAAAAACCGGTACGACTTAGTTATTGCACTTGATTGTGCTTCAATTGACAGAATTATTGCTCCCGCAAGAGAAATATTTGATAACTGTGAAAATACAATTGCAATTGACCATCATAAAACAAATAAAGGTTATGCTAAATATAACCATGTAAGAGGCGGGATTTCATCTACGGGTGAAGTTTTATATGACCTTTTTAAAATTTGGAATAAAGAAATTACAAAAGAAATGGCTATAGGCCTATATAGCGCAATTTTAACCGATACGGGCTGTTTTAAATATGAAAGCACAACTTCTCATACATTTGAAATAGCTTCAAATTTATCTAAAATAGGTATAAATACCTCTGAAATTGCGGATTTATGTTATACAAATAAGCCGAAAAACCTTGTTTTGTTTCAAAATTATTTAATTACAAATGCGGTTTTTTGTCTAAATGATAAAATTGCATACACCCTTATAACTAAAGAAATCCAAGAAAAATTTCAGGCCAAAGATGAATATACGGAAGGCATTTGTGAAACTTTGCGTTCAATTAGAAATGTTGAGGCTGCTTTTGTTTTAAAGGAAACCCAAATAGGCACAAAAGTTTCAATCAGAACAAAAGACCTTGATGCAACAAAAATTGCAGGACATTTTCAAGGGGGCGGTCATAAGCGCGCAGCAGGCTGTACCATTAAAGAAAAACTCAACAAAGCCTCTGAAATGCTTTTAGGGGTGACGAAAGAATTATTATAGAACATTAACAGATTATATGCGAAATACCATAAAAAAGGCAATTGATATTATAAAAGAATATGTTCAAAATCTCATGCAAAGCATTATCAGAGATGATTTTGGCAACGCAGCGGGCGAAATGGCATATATGACAGCGCTGGGCATATTTCCTTTCATGCTTTTTTTAATGGCTGTTTTTGGTTTTTTAGGCAAAACTTTTTTTGTGAATAAAGTAATTTTCGGCCTTTCAACCATTGCGCCCGCAGGAGTTATAACCTTAATAAATAATGTTTTAGCCGAAGTTGTAATTTTTAAATCAGGCAGATTAATGGCATTTATGGGCTTTTTTGTAACATTATTTTTAACCCAAAATGCAATAGCGGTTATTATAAAAGGTTTAAATCGCGCAAATAATATCCCTGAAAACAGAAGTTTTCTGCAAGTTAGGTTTTTGGCGGTGCTAATGGTTTTCGTTAATACGTTTTTCTTATTTATAAGTATTAACCTGATTGTATTAGGCAGAGTGATTTTGAATTTTATAGGATTATATCTTCAAATACCCGAACACATAAGCAGTTTAATTTTATTTTTAAGGTGGCCGGTTTCATTTATAATGCTTTTTTCATTGGCATTAATTAATTATTATGTTCTTCCTGCAAGAGATTACAGCAAGAAAAGAAAAAGTTTAATTCCGGGGTCGTTATTTTTCTGCATATTTTGGTTAATCGGTTCGTGGGGTTTTTCGCTTTATGTCAACGCATTAGGCACATACAACAGAGTTTACGGAACAATCGGTACATTTGCCATTTTAATGGTTTGGCTTTATTATTCTTCGATAATTCTGCTTATCGGCGCACAGGTAAATAACCAAACCCTTAGAAAATTAATTATTTTGGATAAGAAGAAACAAAAATTAGAGGAAGCACAATGAAAAAAATTATTTTTTCTGTTGTATTAATGCTTTTTTCATCCGTTTTTGCAAATAATCTGGATGAAAAAATTTCTCAAATGATAATGGTAGGTTTTAACGGAAATACCGCAAATTCAAAAGGTTTTCAAAAAATATTAAAAGACATAGATTTAATATCCGGAGTTATTTTATTTGATAAAAATATTGAAGATTTCAGAGAATTAAATAAAATGACAACAGAATTAAAACAAAAATCCAAAATCACCCCGTTTATTGCAATAGATAACGAAGGCGGACAGATTTTAAGGTTTGATTTTTTAAAGGTTAAAAGTGCTAAAGAAATATCTCAAAACGATATTCAAAATGCACATGATGAATATTTTAAATTAGCAAGCACAAATTACGAAGCAGGTATAAACCTTAATTTTGCACCGGTTGTTGATTTGGAAATAAATGAAGAATCAATAATTTCAAAAAAAGAACGTTCTTATTCTTCTGATTATAGAATTGTTGATGAATATGCGCAGATTTTGATTGATGAGCATAAAAAATACGGAATTATTACAGCCTTAAAGCATTTCCCCGGACATGGCAGTATAAAAGGAGATACGCACCTTGGTTTTGTAGATAATACAGATGTTTTTGAAATGGATGAATTAATGCCTTATTATAATTTAAAAAATAACAATAAAAATACCATGGTAATGGTTTCGCATATTTTTAACGGCAATATTGATGATAAATATCCTGCAAGCCTTTCAGAGAAAACAATTAACGGTCTTTTAAAAGAAAAAATAGGTTTTGAAGGTGTGGTTATTTCGGATGATTTTGATATGGGTGCAATAAGAGATAACTACGAATTAGACGAAATTGTTACGCTGGCAATTAATTCAGGGGTTGATATTTTGCTTTTTTCAAATAATTTGAATTATTATGACAAAAATATTTATAAAAAAATCCATAAAATCATAAAACGTGAAATTAAAAAAGGCAATATCAAAGAAGAAAATATAGAAAAAAGTTATCAAAAAATAATGGAGCTTAAAAAGAATTTATAATTAAAAAATCAGGTTTTAACCTGATTTTATTCTTCCGAGAAATTAGTTTTATCAACCGAACACAATGGACATGTCCAATCTTCAGGTAATTCTTCAAATTTTTTACCTTCAGCTTCTTCATCATAAACATATCCGCATACGTTGCATACATATTTTGCCATAATTTCACTCCTTCTTATTTGTTTGTATTATATTTTAACATATTTCATCTATATTGACCATGATTTTTATTTTTGATTTATACTATATTATACATAAATATATTATAATTGAGAGGTGCCATGACAAATACAGTTACAATTGATGATAAAAATATTGCAACAATTGATATGATAATTGATTCAAAAGTTGCTCAAGATGCTTACGACAGAGCTTTAAAAGCATTTTCAGGCCAAGTTAATATTGCAGGCTTCAGAAAAGGCAAAGCTCCTAAAAATATAGTTGAAAAGTATGTAGGCAAAGAAAGAATTAAAGCCGAAGTTATAGACAGATTATTTCCAAATGAATTTCAAAAAGCAATTGATGAAAACAAATTAAATATTGCTTTTCGTCCAAGCCTTGAAGAAGTAGTATTCAATGTTGGAGAAGATTTAAAAATTAAAGCTAAGGTTGAATTAAAACCTGAAATTAATTTGGCGCAATATAAAGATGTAGAAGTTGAATATCAAGAATTTAAAAATCCTGAAGACGCGCTTGATAAAGAACTTGAAATGACTCAAAAAAGGTTTTCAAAATTAGAAACAGCGGATAGATTATCTACGGATAAAGATACAGTTGTATTTGATTTTGAAGGTTTTGTAGGCGAAGAAAAAATAGAACACGGTTCAGGCAAAAATTATACTCTTGACCTTGCCAATTCTAATTTTATTCCCGGTTTTGCGGAAGGCTTAGTAGGTCATGGTGCAGGTGAAGAATTTGATATACAGGTTAAATTCCCTGATGATTATCATGAAGATAAATTAAAAGGTGCAGACGCAACATTTAAAATTAAACTTCATGAAGTAAAAGAAAGACAAATACCGGAATTGAATGATGAACTTGCAAAACGTGCCGGCAAAAAGACTCTTGATGATTTAAAAGAAGATATTAAAAAATATTTAGAAAGCAACGCTAAAAATCAAAATGACAGAATTAAGTCAGACGCAATTTTTGACAAAATTTTAGCTGAAACAAAAATCGAAATTCAAGCTACAATGCTTGACAGAGAATATGAAGCAGTTAGAGAAGAAGCAAGAATTCAAGCTACGCAGCAAGGTGCAGACTTCGATAAACTTGTTGAAAAAGAAGGAAAAGACAACGTAGAAAAACGTTTCAGAGAAGAAGCGCAAAAAAGAATTCTTAATTCTTTAATTGTTGAACGCATAGCCCAAGAAGAAGGAATTAAAATCGAAAACAAAGATATCATGGAACATACAACGCGCATGGCTATGATGTATGGTATTGCTCCTAATCAATTATTTGAAGAATTGAGAAAAAATCCTAACTCTTATGCTGCCATTGCCCAACAGATAATGGCTTCTAAGGTTAATGATTTATTGCTGGAAAAAAATACCTTCATAGCTAAGTAAGAATATCAAAAATAGTGAAAGGAAATTTATATGAGTTTTGTACCTGTAGTTATTGAACAATCATCCAGAGGCGAAAGGTCTTTTGATATTTTCTCAAGACTTTTAAGAGAAAGAATTATCTTTTTAGGCACTCCGATAGATGATATGGTAGCGAATTTAATTGTAGCGCAAATGCTTCTTTTGGATTCTGAAAATTCAGAAAAAGATATCATGCTATATATTAATTCTCCGGGCGGTTCGGTTACTGCAGGTTTTGCTATATATGATACAATGCAGCACATTAGAGCTGATGTTTCTACAATTTGCTTGGGCCAAGCAGCTTCAATGGGCGCATTTTTGTTATCATCCGGTACAAAAGGTAAACGTTTGGCATTGCCTCATTCAAGAGTATTAATTCACCAGCCTTTAGGCGGTGCTCAAGGTCAAGCAACAGATATTGAAATTCAAGCTAATGAAATTTTAAGAATTAAAAAATCTTTGAATTCAATTCTTGCTTCAAACACAGGTCAACCCTTGAAGAAAATTGAAAAAGATACCGATAGGGATTATATCATGACGGCCGAAGAAGCTGTAGAATATGGTATGATTGATAAAGTCATAACATTGGATGATAATAATAAATAAGATACTAACAATAAAAAGGATATTTTTAAATGGCTAAACCGACAGATCCTAATTTAAAATGTTCATTCTGCGGAAAAACGCAAGATCAGGTCAAAAAGCTGATTGCCGGCCCTGATGTTTGCATTTGCGACGAATGTATAGAATTATGTAATGAAATTCTTGATGAAGAATTGTTCAATTTCAAACAAGAAGAAACGGAAAAACCGCAGGAAACTACTGTTGAATCAATTCCTAAACCGCAAGAAATAAAAGCATATTTAGATGAACATATTGTAGGACAAGATGATGCTAAAAAAGTATTATCCGTTGCAGTATATAATCACTACAAACGAATTGCCCACAATATGGAGCAAAAAGAATCTGATATTGAAATTCAAAAAAGCAACATTCTGCTTGTAGGGCCGACAGGTTCGGGTAAAACATTGTTAGCTCAAACTTTAGCTAAAATGTTAAATGTTCCTTTTGCGGTAGCTGACGCTACAACCCTTACAGAAGCAGGTTATGTCGGAGATGATGTTGAAAATATTCTTTTAAGATTATATCAATCGGCAGATTACGACGCTTCAAGAGCCGAACGCGGAATTATTTATATTGATGAAATAGATAAAATTGCAAGAAAGTCTGAAAACCCTTCAATTACAAGAGATGTATCGGGTGAAGGGGTGCAGCAGGCATTGTTGAAAATGATTGAAGGAACTGTTGCGAATGTTCCGCCACAAGGGGGTAGAAAACATCCTCATCAAGAATTTATTCAAATTAACACAAACAATATTTTATTTATTGTAGGCGGTGCATTTGTCGGCTTAGAAAAAATTGTTGAACGTCGTGCAGGTACATCTTCTTCAATAGGTTTCGGTGCAAAAGCAATGAGCAATGAAGAAAAAGAACTTGAAAGTTCTAAAATTCTTAAAAAATTACAGCCCGATGATTTGTTAAAATTCGGTTTAATCCCTGAGTTTATTGGCAGAATTCCTATTTACACAGTTTTAGACCCGTTAGATGAGAAAGCATTGAAAATGATTTTAACAGAACCAAAAAATGCTATTGTTAAGCAATATGCTTGCTTAATGGGTATGGATGGGGTTGAATTGAAGTTCGAAGATGACGCAATTGAACTTATTGCAAGTGAAGCCTTGAAAAGAAAAACCGGTGCGCGTGCTTTGCGCTCAATTGTAGAAGAAATAATGCTTGATATCATGTATGAAGTACCTTCAAAAGATGATATTAAAGAATTTACTGTTACAAAGGAAATGGTTGAAAAAAAGCAGGAAGCCCCAACGGGCGAAGTAGTACAGCTTCCGACAAAACAGAATGAATTAAGTGCATAACAGTATATGAAAAATTAAAAAAGGGTATAGTATAGGCTATACCCTTTTTTGTTGCAGCAATTAATCTCAACGATTTGACCTTCACTCTGATAAGGTTTTGCTCCTGTGGGTATTTCGGCTTTGTTCGGCAAACTTGCCTCACAGCCTCGATTATCCTACGTCGCAGTTCAACAGTTGCGGTCAAATCTCAACGATTTGACCTTCACTCTGATAAGGTTTTGCTCCTGTGGGTATCTCGGCTTTGTTCGGCAAACTTGCCTCACAGCCTCGATTATCCTACGTCGCAGTTCAACAGTTGCGGTCAAATCTCAACGATTTGACCTTCACTCTGATAAGGTTTTGCTCCTGTGGGTA
>JAFVFO010000041.1 GCA_017475485.1 Candidatus Gastranaerophilales bacterium
AAAGAAATTTAATGAAACATCAGATATTATAGACAATCTCGATTGGACACCTTTAGAAGGCAAGTACTATGCCTATGCAATGTTAAAAAAGGAATTTGAATTTCAAGAGGCATTTGATAAACTTGAAAAATCCGCTTTTAACAATTCCGAAAAAGAATATGAATTTTTCGGCATAAATGCTGAATCTAAAGACAGTCTTGATAATAATGTAAAGGTTCTGTTCTATAATAATGAAAATGATTACGCAGTGGCCTTAAATACCAAAACCGGCGATAAAATATATTTATACAGAACAGATGAAAACGATACTTTAAAAAATCAATATGAAAAATTGCTTTCACAAAAAGAAAAATATAGCGGTATAACCCGCTTCAGAAAAATAGACACTCTTAAAGTTCCGAACATGAAATTTTCTAAAATTCGTAATTATGCGGAGCTTTGCAATAAAGTTATAAAAGGAACGGATTATTATTTCTCTGACGCTATTGAAACAATACAATTTGAACTTAACAATAAAGGCGGAAAAGTTAAATCGGAAGCAATAATCATGATGATGGCAACAGCCCTTGCGCCGTCAGAAGCACCAAAACCGCGCCATTTTAAATACGATAAACCGTTTTATATGTTCTTAATTGATACGGATAAAACCGACCCTTATATGGCGCTTAGGGTTTATAATTTAGAAAACTTTGTTAAGTAAATTAATGTTATAAAGTTTATTGAAGTGGAATTATTATATTACTACGGCTGACGTTCGAGGCCTTAAAACCCCCCGACTGCTCCGTATATGATTAATTGTTTAATCAATGATTAAAAGCTCCCTTAAGGGAGCTTTTAACATATTTTACACAGATTAAAAAATATGCTATAAATATACTATAGGGGAGATTTAATGGCTTTGGCAGAAGAAAATAAGACTGATTTTGGTAATATTTCAAAAGTAGCAAACGTAGAAGTTAAACTGTCGGCTATTTTAGGCAGGGCAAAATTAAAACTGCATGATGTTATAGAATACGATACAGGTTCTGTTATTATGCTTAATGAAGGAAATAATGACCCTGTTGATATTTATGTGAATGATGTATTAATTGCAAAAGGGAAAATAGTTGCCATAGAAGATACATACGGTGTAAAGATAGTAGAAATTGTAGATAACAGCGGTATAAACAAATAATATGCTAAAACAAAAAAGATATGAAAATAACCTCGGTACAAAAGGAATAAGTATAGAAGCGCAGGATAAACTTCTAAATTCCAAAGTACTTATCATGGGCGCCGGCGGTCTGGGTTCCGGTGTTCTTATGAATTTATGTGCGCTTGGTGTCGGCCAAATAAAAATTATTGATGAAGGCATTGTATCCGAAACCGATTTTAACCGCCAAATAATACATAAAATGAAAAATATAGGAAGGGCTCGTGTAATTTCCGCAAAAGATTGGATAAATGAGTTTAATCCTGACGTAAAAGTGGAACTTGATAAAATAAGAATAGATGAATTGAATTATTTTAACGTAATTCAAGGATATGATATTATTGTAGATTGTTTTGACACTTATGAAGCAAAATTTATGCTTAATGAAATTGCGCTAAGACATAAAAAAATATTAATCCATGGTAAAGTATCAGGTTTTAACGGTCAAGTTACAACTATTGTTCCCGATAAAACCGGCTGTCTTTCCTGCGTTATTCAAAAGCCTGCCGCATTTAAGCCCGAACAAAAAACGGAATTATCTCCTATAGTGTCAACAATTGCGGGTATGCAATCAGCCGAAGTTCTTAAAGTTATTACGGGTATCGGCACACCCTTATTGAACCGTATGGTTATGTATGACGGTTTTAAAGGCGAATTTCGCCATATAGCGTTTTCAAAAAATCCTGCTTGCAGGGATTGCTCGAAAAGTGGGGAATTTTAATGCAATATTATAAAAATTCAATGCGTTATGTAAAATTTTTACTTGTTTCCGTTGTTCTTTTTGCAATATATATAACTTTTCTACAAGATAAAGTTATGAATATGATTACAAGCAGACAAGATGCCAAACTTATCGAACAACAAATGCTTCAACAGCAAATGGAAGAAGAACAGCAAACCCCAAAAGAAGAAACAGAAGCGGAATTTGTTGACAGAATGTTCAAGGAATACAAAGAAAAACACCCCAATATTTCTATCGAAAAAGAAATTGAAATTCAAGACACTTTAAGAAATGAATATAGAATTACCCACAATCAAACACCGGTTGAAATTCGCTATGCCCCGGAAAGTATTAATAATACACCAAGCGAACCGCCTGTCGTAGTAGATGAACCGCAGCAAGAGCCGCCTCAGAATATTCCTCAAGAGCCCGTTCAGGATGTTCCTCAAGAAATACCGCCTCAAGATATTCCTCAAGAACCCATTCAGGATGTTCCTCAAGACATGCCGCCGCAGGATATGCCTAATCAATAAAATTACAAATTAAAATATTTTTTAATAATATCTGTTATATAAATACATGCTCTGCCGTCGCCATAAGGGTTATTAGCATGCGACATATTTTCATAATGCGTTTTATTTGTAAGTAACTCTGTAACTTCTTTTATAATATTATCTTTATTTGTACCCGCTAATCTGACACTGCCGGATTTTATAGCTTCGGGCCGTTCTGTTTCATCACGCAAAACCAAAACCGGCACACCCAACGCAGGGGCTTCTTCCTGAATACCGCCGGAATCCGTTAAAATTATATGAGATTTTTTCATTAATGTTGAAAACGGTGCATAATCTAATGGGTCAATTAATTTAACTCTTTCAACACCGCCCAAAATAGGCATAACCGTATTTCTTACATTCGGATTCAAATGCAAGGGATAAACAACTTGAATATCTTTATATTTTTCGATTAATTCTTTAATTGCATTGCAAATATTTTCCAAAGGCTTGCCGAAATTTTCACGTCTGTGAGAAGTCAAAAGAATTGTTTTTAAATTCGGATTTAAACCTATAAAATCAATATCGGCACTTTTTTCATTAACAACATACAAAAGCGCATCTATAACAGTATTTCCTGTTTTATATATTCCTTTTTTAATTCCTGAATTTTTAAGGTTTTCAACCGCCTTATCGGTAGGGCAAAACATTAAATCTGAAACACTATCCACCATAACGCGGTTAATTTCTTCAGGGAAAGGATAATCCTTATCAAAAGTCCTGAGTCCCGCTTCAACATGGCCTATCTTTATTCTTGAATAAAAAGTGCTTAATGCGCTCATTCCCGCAGTCGTGGTATCTCCATGCACCAAAACCAAGTCGGGGTTTTCTTTATCCAGTACTTTTTTTACATTTTGCAGAATATCACATGATAAATCCCAAAGATTTTGATTTGGCTTCATTAAATTCAAATCATAATCAGGTTTTATTTCAAAAAGTTCTAAAACGCTATCCAGCATTTCGCGGTGCTGTGCTGTTACAATTGTAATAACTTCAAAGCAAGAACTTCGTTTTAAAGTTCTGACCAAAGGACACATTTTAATTGCTTCAGGACGCGTTCCAAAAACAAGAGCTATTTTTACTTTATTATCCATAGCCTAATTTTACATAATCAAAATTTATAATCAATCAGTGACCTGAAATCTTGAATAGAAGAATTTAATTATATTATCAATATTATTAATACCTGTAATATGCTGTATTGCGGTATTTTTTCCATATAGAAAATCATAAGTCGATAATTGATAATTATCCTGCATAGCTAAATCAACCCATACATTTTCAAGAATTTTGCCTTTTTTATATTCGGGCAAATTTTTCTTGTAATAAGGCTGTGCGTCAATTATTTTATTTAAGAAATTTTTTCTTCCACCATAAATAAGGTAATTTTTGCGGGGTTCATATTTTTCCTGATTTGTTATTACCTTGTGTATTGTATCTGCTAAAGATTCTGATGTAAATTCGGGCGCATATTCGCCTGAATTACCGAAAAATACAGGGTATCCGCAGCGCGAAAACTTATTATGGTCTTTAAATACGATAATAGGCGTATCGCAGGAAATTGATTCAAAAATACCCCTGTTTTTACCTTCCATAATTGATGATAATACACAGCATTTTGAACCTGTATAGTACCTTGAAAGCTCATAATATTCTATATAAGGATAGATATCAACATATTTTTTGATATCTCCGCCTAAAATATCCTTTACTTTATCAAGCTCGGCCTTTGCGTCCCAGCGCATATTAGAATAATCAAGCGTACCGTCTTCACGTCGTATTGCATCTCGCGAACCTATCGCCCAGACAACATTTAAACGTTTTGCATATTTTAATTCATACATTTTAAGTGTTGCCGCAAGCATTGGCAGGTTTTTAACCGGATAAGCCGTTGTAACGCAAAAAACATCAATTTTTTTAGGCGTATTAAATGTAGGCGCCATTATGTATTCATTCATAAAATCAGCGTCCTGCAAGGGAAGCATAATAATGTCTTTTTTATCCGGATGATTTTTTTTGAACCATTTTTCGCGCTTTTTATTTTTATAACATGTAAAGTACATATCGGCATATTCTGAACCCGGATAGCTTGAAAACATTGAATTTGCTATCGGGAAAAATATTTTTTTCAAGCCGGGGTGTCTTTCAACAATAACATCAAGTGCTTGAGAATAAAATACACCCTTTACAATCTTACCTTTATAATTCAAAGGCGGAAACGGCACAACAAAATCTATTTTGTTGTATTTATCTTCCTTTTCAAATTGATCTTCAAAAGAGTATCCATCAATATCGTTCCATATTTCTTCCAGCTTTTTTTTAGGGTTTGGATTTTGGAAGTATTGAACGGGCCAAACGTTTCTTTTCTGTGTAACCATAATTTTATACTATCATATTGAATTTTTATGATAAATAGTTTCGCAAAAAATTAATCTTTTTGCACTATAAACCTGTTTTATGTATAATATTAGTATATTAGACAAAAGTGAGGAGTGAGATTTTGGCTCAAACAAGTTTATTTGATGACGGAAAAATTATCCCCGTTAATATCAGAGATGAAATGAAAAGATGTTATATAGATTACGCTATGTCGGTAATCGTCGGTCGTGCCCTGCCTGATGTCAGGGACGGCTTAAAACCGGTTCACAGACGTATCCTGTTTGCTATGAATGAACTGGGTATGGCGCCTGATAAACCATTTAAAAAATGTGCCAGAATTGTTGGTGAAGTACTTGGTAAATATCACCCCCATGGCGATTCATCGGTCTATGAAGCATTGGTTCGTATGGCGCAGGATTTTTCAACAAGATATTTAACCGTTGACGGCCATGGCAACTTTGGTTCGGTTGACGGTGACGGTGCTGCCGCAATGCGTTATACGGAAGCTCGTATGCACAAAATTACAACCGCTATGCTCGCTGATATTGATTGCGAAACGGTTAATTTTGTACCGAATTTTGACGGTTCTTTAGAAGAACCTTCCGTCTTACCTACAAGACTTCCAATGTTATTATTAAACGGAACATCAGGTATTGCGGTTGGTATGGCAACAAACATCCCCCCGCATAACTTATGCGAAGTTGTTGACGGTACTATTGCTTTAATAGACAACCCGAATATAACGGTTGATGAATTAATGCAATATATTAAAGGGCCCGATTTCCCAACGGCCGCAACAATTGTAGGTACAACAGAAATCAAAAAAGCCTATGAAACAGGCCGAGGTTCAATTAAAATGCGCGCTGTTTCATCAATTGAAGAACTTCCCGGCAGAAGCGGTAAAACGGCAATTGTCGTAACTGAAATTCCTTATCAAGTCAATAAAGCCGAATTAATAAGAAAAATAGCAGAACTTGTTAAAGACGGTAAAATTCAAGGCATTTCAGATTTGCGTGACGAATCGGACAGAGAAGGTATGCGCATAGTTATTGAATTAAAACGTGACGCAAAACCTGATGTTGTAAGAAATAATTTATACAAGCAAACGGCCCTATCCACAAGTTTTGGCTTCAACATGGTAGCTTTAGTCGGTCAACAGCCAAGATTATTAAATCTTTATGAAGTATTATCCGAATTTGTTGAACACAGAGTTGATGTTATCACAAGAAGAACAATGTTTTTCTTGAAAAAAGCAAAAGCAAGAGCACATATTTTAGAAGGTTTAATGATTGCCCTAAATTCATTAGACGAAGTAATTGAATTAATTAAAAAATCAAAAACCACAGAAGAAGCCCGCGCAGGCCTGATTTCCCGTTTTGGCTTAGATGTTGAACAAGCTAATGCAATTTTAGAAATGCAATTAAGACGTTTAACAGGCTTAGAACAAGATAAAATCAGAGCAGAACATGCCGAATTATTGAAAAAAATTGAAGAATACGAAGAACTTCTATCTTCAAGAGATAAAATTCTGGCCTTAATTAAAGTTGAATTGCAAGAAGATAAAGAAAAATACGGCGACGACAGATTAACGCAAATTGTTCCCGAAGAAGGAGAAATGAGTGTTGAAGATTTAACACCGAACACTCAAATGGCGGTATTTATCACTCGTCAAGGCTATATTAAACGTATATCTTTAGATACTTTTGTTCGTCAAAATCGTGCAACGCGCGGAAAAGGCGGAATGAAAACAAAAGAAGATGATGATGTTGCACATTTCTTCACTGCTATGATGCATGATAAAGTATTATTCTTCTCTTCAAAAGGTTTAGTTTACAGTTTATCCGTTTATGACTTCCCTGAAGGTTCAAGACAATCCAAGGGATTGCCTATAATTAACGTATTACCTTTAGAACAGGATGAAAAAATAACGGCAATCGTTCCGGTTTCTGAATTTAAAGCCGATATGAACCTTATTATGCTGACTAAAAAAGGTTATATCAAAAGAATTTCACTGGATAACTTTACATCAATCAGAAGAAACGGTTTAATTGCAATCGGTTTAGAGGAAAATGATTCTTTAAATTGGGTAAAACTTGCAAAAAGTAATGATGAAATTATAATCGGTACATCATGCGGTATGGCAATACGCTTCCCGATTGAAGATTTAAGACCTTTAGGAAGACCCGCAAGAGGTGTTAATTCTATGAAGTTAAGAAGCAGTGATGAAATTATAGGCTGTGATGTTGTACCTAAAGACTATGACGCTGATTTATTGGTTGTAACATCAGACGGTTTCGGAAAACGCTCAAAAATTTCCGAATTCAGAACCCAAAACAGAGGCGGGCTTGGCCTGATTGCAACTAAATTCAAATCTTCAAATTCTCGTCTTGTTGATTTATCTATAGTTAAAGAAGAAGATGAAATCATGGTTGTGACAGCCAATGGCGTTGTTACAAGGATTTGCGCTTCCGATATTTCCCGTCAGGGAAGACCCGCAACAGGCGTAAAAGTTCAAACACTTGACGGCGAAGATTGCGTTGTATCCGTTAACAAGATAATTAATACAGATGAAGATGAAGAAGAAAATAAAGAAACCTTAATTCAAGAAGCCAAGGAAGAAATAGCCAGAAGCGTTGAACAGGGAAATATTTTCAACTCCGAAGAATAAATAAAAAGCCCTGTTTAATACAGGGCTTTAAATTACAAGGCTTAAAAATTTAATATGCTAAATAGGGAATAGAATAAATCCGTAATTTTGGACATTATATAATCTATAAGCTCCATTTTTTTATAAAAGTCTGATTTGTAATCTGATGAATAATCGTAGCTGTAATCATAATCATAATTGTAGTCATGTTTATAATCATAATTATAATCATAGCTATAATCATAACCATAGTCAGGTGTCGGGGTTACTATATCATCTGTTGAAGGTTTTTTATAATTTGTCATATCTACAACTTCTTTTTCTATGGTTTGGTTTAAGTCAGAAGTCGCAATATAGCCTATTCCTAAAGAAGCGAACTGCTCCCAGCTTGCACAATATTTAACATTGGAATCCCATGGGTTAACAAAAGTTACTGTATCATCCCCAACTTCCACAATAGCAAGTGCATGCCCGCCCGAACCGACATCAAGCGAAAAAGTTGAGCCGTCAATTAATTTACAGGAATGATAATCATCATAAATTCCCATGTTTACTATTGTGTTTGGCGAATTTTTTGCGTTTTCAAGAATTTTATAGATATATTTTTCTTCCATGGGATGACCGTCAAGGTAATAATATTCTTTTGATTTAACACCCGTTAAATAATATACCATTTGGCTTGGTAAACCGCCGTCATCAATACCGCCGCCTTCACCTGTGTAGGTGATATTTTCATCATTGGTATCAAGTTTAACATTTCCTTTTTGAATATCTTTCCACAGCTTTTCTGTTGCAAGTTCCAAAACAAGCACATCATTATCCCCGTTAGAATATGGGTCATAGTCTTTGTAGTCGGTATCGTATTTTGCAATTTCGGATTCCGTTAAAGTATAGCTTACCCCTATACCTTTAAATGCAACCGTTACGGTATTATCGCTGTTAACGGTAATAGAATTCTTTATAATTTCCTTACCTTTTTCATCCTGCGCCATGGAAATAACGGTTGACAATAACCAACAATCACCCGTCATAGAGCCTTGATATACTGCTTCATCAAGTTCACCGTTAATACTGTCAATAGAATTAGCAGTTTTATTGGCATGTTTCAGGGTTTGAGCTTCCAATGACGGAAATTGCTCAATAAATTCATTAGTATCAAAGCCTTTTGGCTGTACGAACTGGCTTTTATATTCGTTATCGCGTTTATAAATATCAAAACGTGCGCCTTTATATTCATATCTTGTATGTCCGTCTTTTATTTCAACATATTTATGACGGCTTGAAAGACCTGCGCGCGCATACACTGCAAGAATATCAGAGCTCGAGGCTTCCGTTGTTAAAGGTTCATAACTTCTTGCCTTTTTTGTTTCCTTCTTTTCGTTTAATTCGGCCGTTTGAGCTTTTCTTTTGTAATTGTCATTTTTAACATGCTCTAAATAACCGGCTTTATTGCCATAAAGTCTTACACCCACTTTATTTTCCCCCAAGGTTTTGTATATATTTGATATCGTCAGAATGGGATAAAACTTTATAATATTTAATTAATTGTTAACAAATATTAACTTTTAGAAACCTGCTTTTTAAATAAATCAACACCAATAGGTTTAATTGCGGATGAATTCGATATCATAGCGGGCTGATTAACATTATTTTTCTTTTTTAATAATGCGAATCCAACCGCTGCAACAGAACCAAGCGCAAGGGTAATTCCTGTAATTAATTTATGACCTTTAATTAAATCAATTGCTTTTGAAAATATATTTTTATTTGCAATATCAGGAATTAAATCTTTTTGAAGACTGTTTGATGTTTCATTTGCAATTTCTTTTGCAAATTCATCCATAAAAAATTCGGCACTTTCTTTTGCGCTGTATCCGCTCGGATGAAGCTGGCGCTGTATTGCTTCATTATTTTTCTTTCTTGCGGATTTTATTGTTTGTTCTCTTGCTAATCTTTCTTTTGCAATTTGTTCTATTTCTTGTTGGTGCGCTTGCTCTATGAAAAATTGGGCACTTTCTTTTGCGCTGTATCCGCTCGGGTGAAGCTGGTCA
>JAFVFO010000042.1 GCA_017475485.1 Candidatus Gastranaerophilales bacterium
CTTTCTTTCGGTTCACTTTCTTTCTTTGCATTTTCGGCGCTTGAGAAGGCAAAGAAAGAAAGTGAACAATAAAATAAAATAAAAAAATACCAAACCCCACTACTGTCATGCAGAACTTGTTGTTATGGCATTAGGGCACTAAGGCATTAAGCCTTAGTATTTTCTTATTTTGTATGACCTTCATTTAGCGCATGGTCAATATTTGCATTTGCCTTATTAGCATTAATTTTACCCTGAATGGTTCTAAGCGCAATGAAACCTGCTGAAACCACAGCTGTTAATGCGATTAATTTTTTAGAACCCATATATTTATAAAATTTAACGGGTAATTGTCCGATATCACCAAGCGTACCCTTAATTGTACCGCCTATTTTATGTTCTGATTTAATAAAATTATGACCTATTGTACCGATAACGGCTGTTGCAGCTGCACCTTCAGCTACACCTCTTATAACACCTGCAGTGGTATTTTTTACATTGTTAAAACTTTTTATGGTATTCATAATACCAATTTTTGCTCTATGGAATATATTGCCCTTCTTTTCTTTTTGAGCGGGAACTTCCTGCGGCGCTACAGGCTGTACGTCACTTTGTGCTTGTAATTTCGGCGCAGGCTGTGTTTGCGCTACTTTCTGAAATGCAGCCGGAGTTGGTGTGCCCAAGAATGCTTGATTTTGTTTAATCGGTTGAATCATAATATCACCACCTTTATTTTTTATTAAACACCTCAATCATGAAAGTTGCCTATAATAGAGAGTATTTCCATGGTTATTTTACAAAAATTTACATAAAAAATCAATTGTTTATAGTGGTAAAATCTAAAAAAATCTCATAAACATTTTTACATATATTACGATTGCACTAAGCACTAAAAGCACACCTGAAATCTTCATTAAGGCTTCTGAAATATTAACGGCATTTTTAATTCCTTTTAAAAATGTTGTAAATATTCCGGCAAGAATAATTATTACACCCTGCCCTATTGAAAACAAAAACAGCATTAAACCGGCAAGCAAAATGTTTTTTGTTAATACCGCAAAACTCATAATGCCCGCTAAAATAGGAGTTGAGCAAGGACTTGAAGATAGAGCAAAAATCATACCTATTAAAAACGGGTATAAAAATAAACCTGCTTTATCATTCTTAGGCATTTTTTTAATTAGGGGGGAAAAATTAATATCAATAACACCCAATAAATTAAGCCCCAAAACAAGAATTAAGGAAGCCAGAAAAATTATAAAATAAACTCCGCCAAAAGAAGAAAAAACCCTTCCCGTTAAAGCGCAAATAATACCGATTGCAGTTAACACAACGCCTAAACCCAATACAAAAGAACACAATTGTATAAAAGTTTTTAATTTATTATTATCGGAATATCCACCGACGTATCCTATTACAAGCGGTAAAACGCCGAGTGAACAAGGAGAAACAGACGCTAAAACACCCCCCAGAAAGGAAACTAAAAGGAATACAAGCGAAAATTCCCCCTTTGAAATATATTCAACAAGATTATTTGTAATTTCAGCAATCATTATTTTATTTCATCCAAAATCTTAACTATTTCATCCGCTTTCATTAAACCTTCTTGTTTTTTTACGGTTTTTCCTTCTTTATCCACAAAAACAAGCGTAGGAACTAATGAAATTTTATATTTTTTAATCATATCTTTTGTTATATTTTTACCTTTTGCATTATTATCCAATACGTTATATTCTTCAATTAAAACAGCACCTTGATAATTTTTCATTGCCTTTTTAACTTCTACCGTTGTTTCTACACATTCCGAACACATAGGAGAAGAAAATTTAATCAATTTCGCCTGCGGAATTCCTGTAGCATTTCCCGTAATTTTACAGGCATCGGCCGATGCTTTATTATCTAAATAAGCATACAAACTAAGAGGCATAATAAATATCAATAAAACAATAATCCAATTTCTCATATCAATTTCCTTATTAAATTACAGATTAATTATATCAGCATAAATCAAATAAATAATTACCTGAAATATTAAACTAATCCTTAGTCATTTTTTCGTAAGGATGGCAATATGAAGTAGTTAACATTCTTTTATTAACATTCTTGTTATTTGCATAAATGTAACCTAAGGCTCTATTATATTTATCAATTCCTTTAAATTCAAAGGTAATTTGTTTATCTTTTAATTCTGTTTCTATAGCTTGTTTTGCAAGTTCTCCGCCTGCTGTAATATCTTCTATATTAAGATGAAACTTTTTAGCCTGCCACTGGGCCCTTTCGTTAATAGTACCTTCATAGCAATCTATATCTTTTAATCTTATTTTAAATTGGTTATCATCAATTGAAGCTACAACCGTATCACCGTCAACTACTTTTACTATATCCACTCTGACACCGGGGCTTGCCTTAGGTACTAAAAGCATTAAAAATAAAAAGATTAAAACTATTGCAGTTAAAATGTTTCTCATATTATTCTTCTTTCATTGCTTCGGATAAGCGCTTTATACCTTCTTGTATTTTTTCGCGTGTCGCATTTGTATAATTTAGACGCAAAGTATTTACGTTGTGTTCGTTAACATAAAACGGATCGCCCGGTACAAATGCTACATTTCTTTTGATTGCTTTGTCAAACAATTCAAGGGAAGATTTACCTTCTTCTAAGGTTGCCCAGGTGAACATTCCGCCTTTTGGAATTGTGAATTTAACGCTATTCGGGAAATATTCCTTCATGGCTTCAACCATTGCGCCTGATTGTTCTTTGTATAATTTTTTAATTTTTTCAATATGCTTATCAAGATCATTATTCCACAAATAGTCGGATATTAAATATTGCCCGAAAATATTTGAATGCAAATCTGCCGCCTGCTTTGCGGTTTCAACCATTCTGATTATTTCTTTATGGGCAATAATATAGCCAAGACGCATGCCGGGGGTTACAATTTTTGAAAATGAACCAAGGTAAATATTTTTATCTGTTTGATTTAAGCCTATATAGGGAATTCTTTCGTCCTCACTAAACCTTAATTCGCCATAAGGGTCATCTTGAATTAAAAGCATATCCTCATCTTTAATAGCTTCAAAAATATCTTTTCTGTTTTGATAAGAATATGTTATTCCGGTAGGATTTTGAAAATTCGGTATTAAATAGGCGAGCTTAGGCTTGTGTTCTTTAAGAGTTCTTTTTAAATCATCAATATCAAGCCCTTCGTCATCTAACTTTGTCTGTACAAAACTAGCTTCATAAGAGCAAAATGCCTGCAAAAGCCCAAGGTAAGAAGGTTTTTCAACCATAATACTATCATTTTCGTTAATAAAAACCTTACCCAATAAATCAAGAGCCTGCTGAGAACCTGTTGTAATAATTACATTATCTATGGTTATATCCATATTCCATATTTTTTTATATCTTTGAACAATATATTCGCGCAAACTGTCAAGCCCTTGAGTTGTTGAATATTGATAGATTTTATCTTGATAAACAGATGTTATACGCTCAAGCGATATTTTTAATTCTTCCTGCGGAAAAGAAATAGGATTTGGCAATCCGCCTGCAAAAGATATAATTTCAGGATTTTGTATAACTTTAAGAATTTCTCTTATAAATGACGAAGGGGTTTTTTGAATTCTTCTTGAATAATATTTTTCAAACATCTCAATATCCTTTTTAAAGTTTTTTCGTAACCAGAGCCAGTACATCATTATAGCAGATTGCAACCATTAATAAAATAAGCAAAATGAAAAATACATTATTTATTTTTTCGCCAAGTTCACGCGTAGGCTTTTTACCCGTTATTTTTTCTATCATCAAAAATAAAACATGCCCGCCATCCAACGCAGGAATAGGCAAAAAGTTCATTATTGCAAGGTTTATACTAATCATTGCGGTAAGCAATATACCGTTAAGCATTCCTTTTGAAGCAATGATATCTCCGCCCACTTTTACAATTGCAATAACCCCATGCATGTCAGAAACACTTATTTTACCTGTAATTAACTGCCACAAGCTAAATAACATCATGGTTGTTGTGGAATATAAATAATCGCAAGATTTAAAAATGATATCCTTAAATGTTTTTGTTTCCGTATATAAATCGGCAATCATTAATTGAACCCCTAAAAGTCCTTCTTTGCCTACTTTTATATCTTTAAGAATAATTTCTTTATCACCTCTTAAAAGTTTAATTTCCAAGGGTTTATATGTGTCAGAAAGTGCATAAGCTAAATCATTTAAGTTAATTTCGGAAGATGTTTTATAAACCTTTTTATTATAAACTTCATCTCTTAATTTTATCTGATTATCAAACAATTTAACACCGTCTTGCCTATATTTTTCAAGCCCTATTACAACATTTTTATTAACTTCAAGGGGTTTTTCGGGCTTTGTTTGAGGCAATAGCAACAATGTATCTGAAGGAATTATATCTTGAATTCCCGTATTTAATTTTTTCAATTCCGCTAAATTATATTCAACTAAATCTTCTTGCGCATAACTGTCAAAAAGTTTTGAATTTTTAACAAAAAATGTTAATTGATATAACGATTTTATTTCCATATTGTTAATTGAAACAAATTTATCTTTTTTTCTTATATCATATTGGGTAATATTTGATGTAATCTTATCATCCGGCGAATTTATATAGATATTTTGCGCTGAAGCAGGAAGTTTATGATAATATATCGCACAAAAAATTACAAGCACTACGGCAAAAATAACATTCATAATAACCCCTGCCGATACTATGAAAAGTTTTTGTCCTATTGTTTTATTTTCATATAATTCAGGAGAATCGGAAGGCAATTGTTCCTCTTTGTATTCCTTCAAAAGGGCTTCCTGTTCTTTTTTTCTTTTTTCAAGATGTATTCTTTTAATTTTTTCAAAGAAAGTTTCCCCTTCTTTTTGTTCGGGGACTTCAATTACATCATCTTCAGGGTTTTTTTCCATGTTATCATCCGGAAATGCAACATATCCGCCAAACAGAAACGCATGCAAATAGAAATTTGTATTATTCCACTTAAACAATTTCCAGCTTGGCCCTAACGGCATACCTATACCAAAACGTGTAACCCTGACGTTGCACATTCTGGCAGCAATAAAATGCCCTATTTCATGTACTAAAACAAGTGCACTTATTAATAAAATCATTACAATTTGGTTCATTTTTCCTTACCTATTTTTTATTTGTTTTTGGGTCAACTTTCTTGTATAACCCGAAAATGCTTGGTTTATACGAATTAAGATTTTTATTTGATTCCGCTAAAAGCAGTCTTAATTTTCTGTTTTGTTCTTCGAGTTCACGCGCCTTCTGGGTCAGACGGCGATTTTCTTCCTGATATTCGGCTACTTTAGAAGATTGTTTGGCATCTTGCGCCATAATTGAACCGACATATTTGGCAATTTTTTTGGCCATTGTACGAGCAATCATAGTTAGTGTTCTTTCTGAAATATCTAACTTAAATTCGTTAGCTTTTGGTGTGACGTCTAAATTCTTCTTGGATAATTCATCAACCACATATTGCCTGAATTTTTCCTGCGCTTCAAGAGATTCAGACAACAATGATATATCATCAAAACCGGAAGAATCATCAAATTCGGCAGATAAATCAGGTGATAAAATATCATCTTTATTGGGTTCAAAAATATCATCCTGCTTAAAAGCCTCATCCGCCGGTTTTTCTTGCGCTAAAGCCTCTGCCTCATTCTGCTGAATTTTTGTGAATATGTCGTCTTGCGGCATATTATTTTGCATGGTTTTTTGCACAGGCTGATTTTGCGGCTGAGAAATACCTACATTTGGGGTTTGTTTCTCAAATTGGATATTATTAGGAACTTCAACATTTTGTACTTTATCAATCAAAGGTGTACCGTCAGATAAAGATATATTATTCAATATATCAAGGGTTTCCGAGTCATCTATTTTTAGTTCCGTATTTTCGATTTTGTTAATTTGAATATTTGAAGATTGATTAACAGGCGGTATTGAAGCGGGCATTTGCATAGAAGGCATACGCTGCATTTGCTGATTGGGGATATTTTGGGACATAGCCTGCTGAGGCATTTGATAATTAGGCATAGGCATAATGCTTGGCTGAGGCATCATTTGATTTGGCTGAAAATTATACGGCTGTTGATATACCTGATAATTCGGCATATTGGGCATAATGCTTGGCTGAGGCATTTGCGGATTGGGAAAATTATATGCCTGCTGAAATGCTTGAAATGCCGGCATAGAAGGCTCGGGCACATGGGGTTGTTGGATATTATGATATTGTTGTGCTGCTTGGTTATTGGCGTTAAAAAGTCCTTCTAATACTATATTCAAAGCGTTTTTATCATAAAATTCGTTGCCTTGGGAATCTTCAAATATGGCTTCAATTTTTCTCTTTGCAAAAAAAGCGTCAAGAGTGTATATATCTATGAAATATCCCCTCGATGCAAGATTTTGCAATATTTCTTTTTTCGTAAATACGTTTGAAGCCATAATATCCACTTATTATTATACACAATTAAGTATATAAGTAAATAAAAAAGAAGCCTCTTTAAGTTAAAAGAGGCATTTATTGGTTGAGTATTATATTGTTGTTATTTTTAACTATTTTACGCGCGACATGCTGCTTCTTAATCCTTGAGCCAAATCATTTCTTCCTGATTGTTCGTAGATTTTTGTAACGCTTTCTAAAAATTTCATATTTTCCGCTTTTGCTTCTTTTTTGGGAGTGTATTCAACTTTATTAGTTTTTCTTTGAATATACGGGCTTGTAAATTCCGTTTTATTTTTGCGTACGGATGAAGCCTCTGTAGCTTTTGGCCTTGGCGGAATTTGAAAATTGTCACGCGAAGTGAAATCTTTGTTAATTTTAATTACTTCCTGATCTTTATAAGGATTGGTTGTTGATTTTTGATATTGATTAAGCGCAATGCTTTTTTTCACCATATCAATATTAGGAGCTTTGATATCATCTTGATATTTGTCTTTTAGGTAATTTTGATATTTTAAATGTGCCTTAGACAGCTCATTTTGCGCATTTGTAAGTGCTTTTGTATGGTTTAGATTTCTGATTAATTCCGAATCTTTTGCGTAGTTATTATTCAAACCTATAAGCGGTTCTTGTTCTTGAGATAATTTTTCCGCAAGAGATTTAATTATAACCGCTAATATTGCAAATATTGCAAGCAGTACCAAAATCATACCCATAGGGCCTTTTCTGAGGGCTTTTAATACACTTACACCAAGATGAGAAAAATTAAAAGAATTGTCGCTCCATTCAACGCTGTCTTCTTCTAAATCATCTGTATAATCCGTAGATTGATAGTCGGAAATCGGCTTGGAAAGCATTATTTGCTTTGTTGCTTCTTTTTTTGTATCAAATAAAGAATTAATGAAAACTAATTCCGTATTTTCAACATTTTTACCCTGAAGATATATATTAACCCTGTTTTTATCTGTTGCTTTAACGGAAACAGAATCAATATCGGATACATCATCGTAAATAGTACCTGCATTTTGCGCTAATGTTGAATTTTTTAATTCAAACCAGACCCCTTGCTCATCTTTGTGCAGTTTATATTGCACAGCTTCTGTCGAATCAATGCTTAATTCATATTTTGTCGGGTCTTCTTTTGATTTTGATATTAAAACAGAATTAATAATGTTTTGGCTTGCAAAACTTGGTAAACTTAAAAATAATACTAATAAAATCCACAAGGAATATTTTTTCATTCCTGAATACTCTCCCATAAATTAAAGTCTATCTATAGTTAAATAATAGTTTTTTAATTCGGGAGTGGCATTAATCTTTTTATCTAATTTATCTAAACCTTTGGATTGATTTTTTTGAATAAATTTGCCATTTCAATTGCGCTTTGAGCACACTGAGAACCTTTATTTCCGGCTTTTGTGCCTGCTCGCTCAATTGCCTGTTCAATTGTATCACATGTTAAAACACCAAATAAAACAGGAACATCTGTCTGCATGGAAACAGAAGCTATACCTTTTGATAATTCAGCACAAACATAATCATAATGAGAAGTTGAGCCCTTTATTACAGCACCTAATGCAACTATGGCGCTATATTTAGCAGATGCTGCCAAAACCTTCGCGCTTAAAGGTATTTCAAAAGCTCCGGGAACATAAACAACATCTATATTTTCATCTTTAACGTTTAATCTTTTGAAAGTATCAATCGCACCTTCCAGTAATTTATTTCCGATAAAATCATTAAATCTTGAAATAATAATACAGAACTTATCTTCACCTGCTGCGTATAAATTACCTTCAAAAGTATTAACCATTATAATTTTCTCCTTTTAATTCAGCTATATTAGCATGGAAATATTTTAATTCAAACTATAAAATGTGTTTTTCTAGGTTTCTTTAGTTCTTTGCTTTTCCCAATCTTCTTTTAATAAATCAGAAACTATTTGTCCGTCTTTAAATTTAATAATTCTTTTTGTATATTGCGCGATATCAGGTTCATGCGTAACTAACACAACGGTTTTGCCGTATTTTTCATTTAAGGAAATAAAAAACTCCATAACGTCAATACTTGTTTTTGTATCTAAGTTACCCGTAGGTTCATCCGCAAGTATTAACGGAGCGTCGTTAACAATAGCGCGCGCTATAGCTACCCTTTGCTGCTGTCCGCCCGACATTTGAGAAGGCATATTATTTTCTTTTTTTTCTAAACCTACTATTTTCAATGCTTCTCTGGCCTTTTGATAGCGCTCTTGTTCGGAAACTCCTTTATATATCATAGGCATCGCAACATTATCCAGCGCTGATGTTCTTGATATTAAATTAAATCCTTGAAATACGAAACCGATTTTCGTATTTCTGATATCCGATAATTGTTCGCTTGTAAGTGAAAACACATCAACACCATCAAGATGATACTGACCCGACGTTGGTTTGTCAAGCGTTCCAAGCATATTCATACAGGTAGATTTACCCGAACCCGATGTTCCCATAATTGCAACAAATTCACCTTCTTCAATTGAAAAAGAAACATCATTAAGGGCATAAAACTTTTCATCACCCATTTCATATATTTTTATTGCGTTTTTAACATCTATTAAAGCCATAAAAAAATTATATATTATTTTGAATTTTTTTACAAAAATATTTCTTTATAGTACAATACTATTATAAGACTATGTAAAGAGGGGAGTATATGACTGATACTGCAGCAACATCACATTATGACGCCAGTAATATTAGAGTTTTAGAAGGGTTGGAAGCCGTTAGAGTAAGACCGGGTATGTATATAGGTTCAACTTCTCAACGCGGTTTGCACCATTGCATATATGAAATTGTTGATAATTCAATTGATGAAAGTTTGGCAGGCTATTGCGATACTATTCATGTTACGGTACACAAAGATAATTCCGTAACCGTACAAGATAACGGACGCGGTATTCCTGTTGATATCAAGCCTGATAGCGGTAAATCCGCTTTGGAAATTGTTCACACAGTGCTTCATGCCGGCGGTAAGTTTGGCGATGGCGGATATAAAGTTTCAGGCGGTCTGCATGGCGTTGGGGCGTCTGTAGTTAACGCGTTATCTGAAAAATATGTTGTTGAAGTATCACGCGACGGTTATGTACACAGGCAAGAATACTTAAGAGGTGAACCCACAACACCTGTTGAAAAAACAAAACCCACTGATGAACATGGTACAAAAACCCATTTTTGGCCTGACCCTGAAATATTCACGGAAACCACGGAAATTGATTGTGAAGTTATCGCAAACAGATTAAGAGAAATGGCATTTTTAAATAAAGGCTTAAAAATAGTTTTTCATGACGAAAAAAATGATAAAGAAACCACTTATCATTTTGAAGGCGGAATAGCAAGCTATGTTGAGCATTTAAACAAAAATAAAACTGTATTAAATGAAAAACCAATCTATATTGAAAAAATGGTAAACGATATTATGGTTGAAGTTGCTATTCAATATACCGATTCATATACCGAAAACGTATTATCTTTTGCAAATAATATTAATACTCATTCAGGCGGAACGCACCTTACAGGCTTTAGAAACGGTGTAACAAAAGTAATTAATGATTATGCAAGAAAAAATAATCTTTTAAAAGAAAAAGAAGCAAATTTAGCAGGTGAAGATATAAGAGAAGGTATGACGGCGATTGTATCCGTTAAAATCGGTAATCCCGAATTTGAAGGCCAAACAAAAGAAAAACTGGGAAATGCCGAAGTCACCCCTGCCGTTAATGATGTAATCAGGGATAAATTCATGGAATGGCTTGAATTTAACCCGAAAAACGCTAAAACAATCATTGACAAAACCCTTCAAGCACAGCGTGCCAGAGAAGCCGCAAGAAAAGCGCGTGAATTAACAAGAAGAAAAACTGCTCTTGAAAGTTCATCACTCCCCGGAAAACTTGCAGATTGTTCATCTCGCGAAGCCGATAAATGCGAATTATATATAGTCGAAGGCGATTCTGCGGGGGGTTCTGCAAAACAAGGCAGAAACAGAATGTTTCAAGCAATCTTACCTTTGAGGGGTAAAATTTTAAACGTTGAAAAATCGCGTCTTGATAAAATTTATAACTCGGATTCAATTAAGACAATGATTCAGGCACTTGGAATTAATATTTCAAGAAACCCTGAAGAAGTTGATGTTACAAAACTTCGCTATCATAAAGTTGTTATTATGACAGATGCGGATGTTGACGGTGCTCATATCAGAACGCTTATGTTAACTTTCTTCTATCGCTACGCCCAGCCATTGCTCGATAACGGCTATGTCTATATTGCACAGCCGCCTTTGTATAAAATTACAACAGGCAAACAAACAGAATACTTATATGACGACAGGGCCTTGGAACGTATGGTCAGAGAACGCGGTGTTAAAGGTGTTCAATTGTTTAATAAAACAAAAGACAAGTCAATTCCTGAAGATAAACTTGAACCTTTGATGTACGAAATGGGCAAATATTACCGTTCTTTCTACAATCCGATAATTAATCAAATGCCTTCTGTTATTGTGCGCGGTTTAATTCGTTCCGGAATTACACCAAATGACTTTGAAAATGAGGAAAAAATGAAAGAGCACTACGAATATTTATCTCACTACATCAAAGACCACGCCGAAAACTACGGTATTGAAGAAGCTAAAAATTACAGAGTGTTCTTAACATCTAACCCTGAAAATACACGTTTTAATTTAAAAATTGAATTAGGTGCAGAATTAGACCCTGTGTTAATTACGGCTCATGTTATTAAATCTCAGGAATTTACAAGGTTAAAAGATTCATATCCTAAAATTCGTGAATTTTTAATCGAAGAAGAAAAACTTCTGAAACTTGAAACGGAAACAGGCACAACAGATATAACTTCATTTACACAGCTTCAAAAAACCATTGAAGACAGAGGCCAAAAAGGTATGCAAATACAACGTTTCAAAGGTTTAGGCGAAATGATGCCTCAACAATTATGGGAAACCACCATGGACCCTGCAAACAGAACCCTAAAGAGAGTATCATTAGAAGACGCTCAGTTGTGTGATGAATTATTTGACGTTTTAATGGGCGATAATGTTGCACCGCGTCGCGATTTCATTGAGCAAAATGCAGTGTATGCAACAAATATTGATGTTTAAATTATGTTCACAGGTTTAATAGAACAAACAACGAAAATAAAAAATATTAGCATAAATTCAAACGGTGCTAAAATCACTTTTAGCGCCGATTTTGATGATGTTAAAATCGGAAATTCAATTGCTATTAACGGTGTGTGTTTAAGTGTTACAAATATTGAAAACAATTGCTTTGAAGCAGATATTATGCTTGAAACGCTTAATTTAACCAATTTAAAAAATCTCAAAAAGGGTGATATTGTTAATTTAGAACGCGCCATGGGTGCAAACGCACGCTTTGAAGGGCATATTGTATCAGGTCATATTGATACAACAGCAATTGTCAAAAGTATATCCAAAGACGGTTTTGCGCTAAGAATGACTTTTAATTGCAATACCGATTTAATTGTCAAAAAAGGTTCAATTGCAATTAACGGTGTAAGTTTGACCGTTGTTGATATTTCAAATAATTATTTTGAAGTCAGCTTAATACCTGAAACAATTAAAAATACGAACTTAAATAATCTTAAAGCAGGTGATACCGTTAATATTGAATATGATATTTTAGGAAAATATATTCAAAAATTTACACAACCTAAATATGGAATAACGCTGGAATTTTTAAAAGAAAATGGATTTTAGGAGAAATAATGTTTAATAAAATTGAAGATGCACTGATTGATTATAAACAAGGAAAAATTATAATTGTCGTTGATGATGAAGACCGCGAAAATGAAGGCGATATGATATGCAACGCTAAGTTTGCAACTCCTGAAAATCTTAACTATATGGCCCAAAATGCACGCGGGCTTATCTGTGTTGCAATTGATAAAGATATTGCCCATAAAATGCAGTTAAATCAAATGGTAGAACAAAACACGGAATCAATGAAAACAGCTTTTACTGTTTCAATCGACGCTGATGAGAAATTTGGTGTAACAACGGGAATTTCCGCTTATGACAGGGCTAAAACTATCGAAGTTCTTATTGACCCTAATTCAACTCCTGAAAATTTAAGACGCCCCGGACATTTGTTCCCCTGTGTTGCACGCGAAGGCGGAGTATTAGAGCGCATAGGCCACACTGAAGCCGTTGTTGATTTGGCTAAATTGTCTTCCTTGCCACCTGCCGGCGCAATGTGTGAAATAATGACACCGGATGGGCACATGGCGCGTCGTGATTATATTTTAGAATTTGCAAAATCTCAAAATATTAAAGTTATTACTGTTGCAGACCTTGTTAAATATCGAATCAAGCGTGAAATGATTGTAAAAATGGAAGCAAGTGCTAATCTTCCTACACAATTTGGGGAATTTATAATTCAAGGATACAGAAATATTTTAAACAATAATGAATATGTAGCACTTGTAAAAGATGATAATTCCAATAAAATTCCTCTTGTAAGAATACATTCGGAATGCCTGACGGGCGATATTTTTCATTCTCTAAGATGTGATTGCAATTATCAATTGCATTGCGCTTTAAGGATGATTAATGAATATAAAAAAGGCGCTTTGGTATATATGAAAGGTCATGAAGGCAGAGGAATAGGATTGATTAATAAAATCAAGGCTTATGCCCTTCAAGACAAAGGTCAGGATACCGTTCAGGCAAATGTATCATTAGGTTTTGCGCCTGACCTTCGCGATTATGGAATCGGTGCGCAAATTTTAAGACAAATCGGTTATTCAAAATTTAACCTTTTAACAAATAACCCGACAAAAATTATAGGTCTGGAAGGCTACGGGCTTGAAATTAATGAAAGAATACCGATTGAACCCGTCATTGATAAATATAATGAAAAATATATTAAAACTAAAATTGAAAAAATGCACCACTTAATAAATGCACATTAATACTATATAACCACCTTATTGTATTTATTTTGCGCAGTTTCAATACCTTCGTTTATCCAGCAATCAACTGCATTAAGCGCAATTTTAGCCATTTTTGAAACATTATTTAATTCTGTTTCACTAAAATTACCAAGAACAAAACTGTCAATCGGGATGTTATCCGGAACAGGTCCTACGCCTACTTTTAATCTGTCGAATTTATCCGTACCTATTGATTGAATTATGGATTTAATTCCGTTATGACCGCCGAATGAACCTTCTTTTTTAAACCTGAAAGTACCGAATTGTATTGTTGCATCATCATAAATCACAAGAATATCGGTATTTTTTAACTTATAAAAATTCATAAGCTCAATCACCGCTCTGCCTGATAAATTCATATACGTTTTAGGCAGAAGATACAATAAATCACCTTTTTTGCCAAAAAAGGAATTAAATTTATCCCCCAGTGATACATTATGCGCCCTCAATATTTCATCCATTATCAAAAAACCGGTGTTATGGCGCGTTATTTTATATTTTACTTCAGGATTACCTAAACCAATTAATGCTTTCATATTTTTCCCATTATTTGAACTAATCTTAGATACTTATCTTTATCGGTAATTTAAAAATATACAAAAAAGGTTATTTGTAAAATAGCATACTTAAAGGAGTTAATCAACAAGTTATGAATTATACAAAAAGCTCTAAAATGGTTGCAGATTTTTTGGAAAAAAATAATCTACATAAAAAAGATTTTGCAAAAATGATAGGTGTAACGTTATCTTATGTTTATAATTTAATTGATGAAAATGTTCCTTTTTCAACGCGCTCAACCACCTTAGAGCGCATAGCGGTTGTAATGGATATTCATCCTGAAGATTTTATGGAATATCAAATTCCGCAAGACAGCATTCCTTATAGCGAAAACCTTTTATTGTTAAAAGATTTAATTAAACATAACAATTTATCAACACTTAATTTTTTAAAAATGTTTGAGCGCAAAAAAAGACTTGAACTGGTTGATATATTACGCGGTGCAAAGGCTTTTCCCATTGATTTTGAGGAATTAAAAAGCGTTGCTAAAATTTTAAAAATGCCCAAAATACAATTATTTGAAATGTGGAAAAGAAGAATGCTTGAATATTTTAAAGAAGGCGGTTTTAACATTGAAAACAATAAAAAACTGCTGGAGAGAATGCTTGAGAGTGCTAAAAATTATATAATGAAAGAAACTTAACAAAACTTTACATAATCATCCTGAATATTGACTTTGAAGTGAACTCTTTATAACATGGTCAAAGGACAACTTATAAAGGTGTATTATGAAAGGTTCAACATTACACAGATCTGGTTTAACCCGCGAAAAAATGGGAGTATTAGCAACATTTTCGCAAAACCTTAAAAAACAAAGCGCAAAAAGCCAGCTAAATCAATATTACAAAGCTCAAAAAGCACAGGAAATTGATTTGCTTTGGGGCGGTGTTCAAAAAGGCATTCAAAAAGTCCACAACGCGACAAAAGGTGTTTCTCAGAAATCTCCCATGGTATATCTGATGATTGGTTTTATTGCAGGCATTATTTTTATGAGCTGTATAACCTTAATAGTTTCAATTTCTGCAATGGCTCCTAAAACAGTTAGCAACATTGAAAACAAAGAAACAAGCGTTGCTGTAATCGGTGAAGATGCTACAGCTAACCAAGCAGCACCGGTTGCAAGCCAAGAAAAATATGTTGTTAAATCAGGAGATACATTGAACGGAATTGCTTATCGTTTTTACGGCAAATATAATGAAGCAAAAATCCAAGAAATTCAAAGAATTAATGAAATTTCAAACCCTGCTTCATTAAGAGTAGGTCAAGAATTAATCATTCCGGTTGAAAGATAATAACAACTACAATAAACAAAAAAGCACCTTTTAAAAGGTGCTTTTTTGTTGCGCTTTTTTCTATGTGTTTATTAGCCTTTTTTATATTGTATAAAGTTTATTTGCAAGATAAAACATTATTACCATGAAAAAATTATTGTTATTATTTTTATTATTTTCTTTTAACATTGCATTTTCCGAAGTTATATCAGGCAAAATTAACCATGATGATATAAATTACAGCAATAAAATAGTTGATTATAAAACGGGAATGCCCTTAGAAAACGCTAGGATTTCCATTCCTGACCTTAATTATTCCACTTATTCAAATTCAGACGGTACATTCAAATTAAATGCCGATGTCACAAACAAAACTGTACTTTTTGTGGAAAAAGAAGGATATAAAACTTTTTCTTTAACCATAGATAATACCGTATTAAATTCACCCTTAAAATTAGGAATTGAACAAACTTCGCCCTTTGACCTTCAAATTTCGCAAGGCATTATACGTCTTGGGGATAATATGTTTTCAACAAATTCCGCAAACAGCTATGATTTTCACCAAAGCGCCCATGGGCATATTTATACTCAGACATTTGATAAGCCAAAAAGCAGTGCTAATCAAGATATTGTAGTTGTAATCGGAAGTTTAATAGGGGTTGATACTAAACGTGCAAAGGAAAAAGGGCAAAATAGAATTGCACGGGTGTATGCTTCTCCTGCTGAAGTTTTCATAAACGGGCACAAAATCGGAATATTAGATTTGAATGGTGATAATATCGAAATCGTAGTTCCTAAAAATCTTATTAAAGCTAAAAATGAATTAAAAATTCAGGCGGGTAAAAATCTTTTTCAAAAGGAATATACCGACTATGATGATATAGAGCTTGCAAATATCAGAATAGAAGCTAAGCAAACTCATAGTTTTGCAAGATATTAATTATCTTGTTTGAGATAAATAAATATGATACTATACACATATTATGATTCATCCCTTATCAGATGTTCAAAGCAAAAATATAGGCAAAGATACTAATATATGGCAGTTTTGCGTGGTTTTAAAAAATGCTGTTATAGGCGAAAATTGCAATATTTGCGCAAATTGTTTTATTGAAAATGATGTAAAAATCGGAAACAATGTAACCGTAAAATGCGGAGTACAATTGTGGGACGGAATTACAATAGAAGATGATGTCTTTATAGGGCCGAATGTCACATTTTGCAACGATACTTACCCCAAATCAAAAGTACATGATATTGAATTTAAAAAAACCGTTATAAAAAAGGGTGCTTCAATTGGTGCAAATTGCACCATTTTACCCGGTATCATCATAGGAGAAAATACGCTTATAGGCGCAGGAACAACCGTTGTTTCGGATGTTGAAGCAAATATAATTTTAAAAGAAGAAATAAAATACACAAAAAAAGAATACAAGAAGAATTAAGTATTCCATGGTATAATAGCTTTATGATTAAACCTAAGAAAAGTATTGAAAATTTATCCCCTTATGAAACTGATTTTTATAAAAAGCAATGGCGTTTAAAATTAGATTCAAACGAAAATATTTATGGCGTATCAAATGTTATTATAAGCGCCATTAAAAATTTTGATTTTGAAGATGTTTCCTTATACCCTTGTTATGGCAAATTAATTGATAAGATTTCTCTGCGCTATAAATTAAATAAAGAACAGATTTTGTTGACAAATGGCTGTGATGAAGCGCTTAACATTATAATAAGTACTTATTTAGATAAAGAAGATGAAATTTTATCTTATACTCCGACATTTTCAATGCCCGCATTATATGCAAGCGCGCAGGGGGCAAAAGTCAAAACGGTCGAATACAAAGAAAAATTCAAGTTTGATATAGAAACAGTTGAAAATGCAATAGATGAAAATACAAAAATATTCTATATTGCAACGCCAAACAACCCCACAGGCGAAGTTGCAAGAGCTTCTTCAATTGAATTATTAATTCAAAAATTTCCAAATGTACTTTTTATAATTGATTGCACATACATCAACTACAGCGAAAATACTACATTTGAAGATTATCTTGATTTAATTCAAAAATTCAATAATGCAGCAGTTGTTAAATCTTTTTCAAAAGATTTCGCCCTTGCGGGTTTAAGGCTTGGTTTTGTTTGCGCAAAGCCTGAAATTATAAATAATTTAAAAAAAATAGCTTCTCCGTACAATGTTAACGCATTGGCGGTTCATTGCGGATATATTGCATTAAATGATGAAAAATATTTTGAAGAAATTAAGGCCTTAAATATGTCTGCGCGCGAATTATTATATAAAGGGCTTGAAGAAAAAGGCTTTAGACCTTATAAAAGCGAAGGAAATTTTATACTTTGCGATTTTTTTGATTATTCGGATTTTTACTATGAAAAATTAAAAAATAACGGTGTAATCGTCAGGAAATTTACTAAATCTTCTCCGATATCAACCTGTCTAAGGCTGACAGTTCCTAAAATAGGCGGTGTTAAATATATTTTAGAATTATTAAATAAAAAAGACCTGCTTATTTTTGATTTAGACGGTGTTGTTTTTGATGTAAGAGAATCGTATAACGGCGCTATTTTAGAAACATTTAAGCATTTTGCAAATTTTGAGCTTGACCCTGTTGAAATCACACAGGTTAAAAACCTCGGCGGATATAATTGCGACTGGGACGCTACAAAATATTTGCTTGAGCGTCACGGCTTTGAAATAGAACTTGATGATGTTATTAATGTTTTTCAAGATTTATTTTATAATCCTAAATTGCAAAATAAAGAATTTTTAATAGATAAAGAAAAATTATTAATTTCTAAAGAAAAATTTGAAGAACTTAATCAAAAATATGATATGGTTATTTTTTCAGGGAGATTAAAAGAAGAAGCGCAATACTCCCTTGAAAAATTCGGAATAGACAAATATTTTTGCTATTCAATTACAGCGGATGATTTAATTAAAGAACATTTAAAACCACACCCCAGGGGAGTTTTAGAAATCTTAAAACATTGCCCTTATAAATCGGTAAAATATTTGGGTGATTCTGTTGATGATGTAATATCCGGAAACAATGCTAATGTTGAAACTATAGGTGTAATCAGCCCCGGAGCAAATGAAAGTGCCATGGTGAATAATTTTAGACATTTAAGCGCAAATTACATTTTAAAAGATATCAATAATATTGTCGAATTTTTAAATGAAACGGAAGAAAATTATGAAAAGACAAATTGAAAAAACTCGCACCACAAAGGAAACCGATATTAACCTGAAAATTAATTTAGACGGCTTTGGAAAATATTCCATTTCAACTTCTTGCAATTTTTTTAATCACATGTTGGAACAATTGAGTGCTCATTCAGGATTAGATATAGAACTTAGTGCAAAATCTTTAGATAATAATTTTCATCATTTAATTGAAGATTGTGCTATTGTACTGGGTGAAGCGTTGTTTGAAGCGTTAGGCGACAAAAAAGGTATTAAAAGATATTCTCATATAATTTTACCAATGGATGAAGCGCTTATTTTGTGCGCACTGGATATTTCAAACAGGGCTTATTTCATGCTTGATATGGAATTGGAAGATGAAAAAACCGATGATTTTGAAACAGTTCTTTTTTATCATTTCTTTAATACTTTATCTAATAAAGCAGGGCTTTGCCTGCATATTAAAATGCTTGACGGGTTTGATACACACCATATTATCGAAGCCTCATTTAAGGCTTTTGCAAAATGCTTAAAAGATTCTATTCAAATAACAGGTGATGAAATACCTTCTACTAAGGGTGTTTTATAAAAAATGAACATTTTAAAATAATTTTCGTTTAATTAAATGTAACAGGTTACAAATGTTTGATTGTAAATAGGAGATTTAATATGAGCGAAGAAAAAATTATTGAAGAAAAAGAATGCAAATGCTTTTGCAAAAGTGAAGGTTTTAGAAATTTCTTAGTAACCGCGCTTGGAACTTTTGTGGGCGTATATATGGCATTATCATTATTTGGTGCAATACATAAACCCCCAATGCCTTGCCATTGTATGATGAAACATCATCATCAAATTGAAGGACACTATAAACATCATAAAGACTTTAAGAAATTTAATAAAGAATTTAAAGGTGATACAGAACAAGGGGGAAAACCTGTATTACCGAATGAAGACGATTAAAAAAGTGGTGACAGTGGATTTGAAGCCCATACTTAAAGTATGGGCTTTTTGTTTTTTTACTTGAAATTTTAGTTTTTTTGTGGGAAAATTTATTTGCGTAATTAAATATGGCAAGGTAGCTCACGAAGCGAAGTTTGAATTTAGTGCGAAGCACTTAATGAAAACGAGCGAGCACAAGGTGTGTGAGCACGCCGGCAGCAGCGATGAGCTGGTGCTAAGTGCGAAACCGTACCGCTGAGCCAAATTAAATGATAATTGAATAAAATATATGGCAAGGTAGCTCACGAAGCGAAGTTTGAATTTAGTGCGAAGCACTTAATGAAAACGAGCGAGCACAAGGTGTGTGAGCACGCCGGCAGCAGCGATGAGCTGGTGC